>CALJPB010000194.1 GCA_937981305.1 uncultured Selenomonas sp. | reverse complement strand
GTATCCACTACACCCGCCCCGCCAATCACGAGCTGTCCATGGCGTTCAACTTTCATCACCTGAAGGTAGATTACAAGGACGGGGACAAGTGGGCGTTGATGGAGGCGGACATGGCTCAGCTCAAACAGCTCTTCTCTGCATGGCAGACGGGCATGGCCGAGGCGGGTGGCTGGAATGCGCTCTTTTGGTGCAACCATGACCAGCCCCGCATCGTCTCCCGCATGGGAGATGAGGAAACGTACCGCGTGGAATCTGCCAAAATGCTCGCGGCCTGCATTCACCTGATGCGCGGCACGCCCTACATTTATCAAGGGGAAGAACTGGGCATGACCAATGCGAGCTATACCTCCATCGAAGATTATCGGGATGTGGAAAGCCTGAACTGTTATCGCACCCTTCTGGAGCAGGGCACAGCGGAGGCGGATGCCTTGAAGATTCTGGCCGCCCGCTCCCGTGACAATGGACGCACTCCGATGCAGTGGTCTGCCCGGCAATACGCAGGCTTTTCCACGAAAAATCCCTGGATTCCTCTGGCGAAAAACTATCCCTCGATCAATGTGGAAGCGGCGCAAAAGGACGAAAACTCCATTCTGGCGTTTTATAAGCTCCTGATCAAATTGCGCCATGAAATGCCCATCATTGCGGAGGGGGATATTCGATTCATCGAGGAGGACAATCCCGACGTGATCGCCTATGAGCGCACATGGCAAGGGGAGCGACTGACGGTGTTCTGCAATTTCCGCCCCACGTCCGTTCGGCTGCGCCATGCTTTTCTGCAGGACTTTGCAGGCGCACAAAAACTCGTCGGCAACTATCCCGACATGGAGGAGTGTCTCAGGCCGTATGAAGTTTTGGCCTTTTATCGCCAGATGTGAGTCCTGATCCAATAATTCACCTAGCCACCATCTGAATGTAAAACGGCTCCCGTCACAGTTTTTGTGACAAGAGCCGTTTTTTCATAAGCCTGCAAATAAAAACGCAACCCCCTAGACGAAAAAATGAGACGTTGTGTAGGATTTTAAGAAGAGAATTTCATGCATTTGCAGGGATAAAGGATCAGACAAAATCATTGCCGCACCGATCTACTTATCCTTCTTCTGCTCTCCTTTGATCCATTCATCGAGAAGATTCTCACACAGGCGGACATGGCGCTTGATGATCTCAAAGCTTTGTTCATCGACAACACCGGCACTGTCATGTTCCACCTGTTTCTCCCATTTATAGACCGCTTCCAGTACACCGTGATAGCCGAGCTTTTGAATCTTTTCGGTCAGCTCGTCATAGCTGAGGTAATCTTTTTCACCGCGCAAAGCCGAGGAAAGATGCGACATGAACGACTGCATCTCCAAATGAGACAAGCCTTTGACGGCTTCATACCAAGCACGCTGCTGCTCGACCGGAGCGTCATGCGGTGGAAAATATGCAACGTGATCGGCATCATAACGCAGACCGATGAAATACCACCGATACTCCTCGTCGGGAATACCGAGAGGATTCCTCGGGTTCGACTCTTTCTCCGCTGCCTTCTCCATCTGCTCGGACTGAACCGATGAAAACACTGACGCAAAGTCGCCCGCATTATGTTTCTTTGCACCTTGCGTCTGATTCATCCGCCCAAGAACATCCGTTGACGTTTGCTCGATTCTCATGATCTTTTCCCCTTCATTTTCATATAACAAGTTGTAGTTCCACTCTATTAAATATATCGTTTTTCACAAAAAAAAACCTTAAAAAATTTTTAGCAGACTGAATACTCTCTGCATGAGCCTCTCAATACGAGCACAGTGTATACCAATCAGTAATAGAACATATGAAAAACTTATATATAAAGTTATTCTTTCTTCGTTGTATATTACTCTTTCTACAGATATAATAGAATACCAGAAAGGAATTACTGAATGGAACTTGCACAATTAAAATACTTTCAAGTTATGGCAAATATCCGCCACTTTACGAGGGCGGCGCGGATGCTCGATGTGACGCAGCCCGCACTCAGCCGCTCGATGGCAAAACTCGAAAAAGATCTTGATGTTCATCTGTTCAAACGCAGTGAGGGCGAGATCGAACTGACACCGGAGGGCGAGCGTCTGCTGCGCCGCGTGGATCGCATTCTGCGCGAGGTGGACAGTGCACGTGAGGAAGCGGGCAGTGCAAATGCTGAGGTCTCAAAGGAGTTCCGCCTCTCGTTCATCCACTCGCTCGGCAGCTATGTCCTGCCGCATATCCTGCAGGATTTTCGCGCGCTCTATCCCGATATCCGCATCCAACTGAACCAGCAGGATTCGGCGACACTCGCACAGCAGGTCGCTGCCGGAGAGACGGATCTCTGCCTCTGCTCCACCATCCCGACGACGGAGTACAGCGCATGGGTCTATCTCTGGTCGGAGGAGCTCTTTGCCACCGTTCCACTGGGGCATCCGTTTGCCGAGCGGAAGAAAATTAATCTGAATGAGCTGGTGGACGAGCCTCTGATTGCAATGAAGAGCACCTATAGCCTGCGCATTCTCGTCGATCAGTTCTTTGACCTGGCGGGCATTCACCCCGAAATCACGTTCGAGGGCGACGATGTATCGACGATGTCGGGGCTCGTCGCGGCGGGGCTTGGCGTGAGTCTCCTGCCAAAACTCGCGGGGGTCGAGCATCCTGAGCTGCGTTACATCCCCGTCTCGTTCCCGATCTGCAAACGTGCTGTCGGTGTTGCATGGAACACGCAGAGACAACTGCCCCCTGCAGCAATTTGTTTTCAGCAATTCCTGATCCGACGCTTCGACGATACGAGCAAGCAAGCCTGAAAAACCGCTGATAAAACAGATCGTCATAAAAGCAGAGGAGCTGCTGCACGAGGACGTTTCAGTTCTCATGCAGCAGCTCCTATTTTCATGTTTTCTTACGGTTTCGGCTTCTCTGCCTGAAGTCGGCCAACACGTACGATGTCGGACACCTGAACCTGATGCGACTTTCCGTTCACATCGGCAATAACGCTTGGCTGACCGTCGGTGATGCTGACACCGATGATCTTTCCCTCGTGATTCTCCGTTTTTACCGTTCCATCACTGTTCTTGAGCGGTTTTTTATCCTCGCCCATGACTACAGTGTGCCACTGGACGGGCTGACCGATCATACCGCTCAGCTGCCCGATGAGAACCGAGGAGTTGATGTTGTCGACGATCTTCGACACGTTCTCAAGTCCCTTGGAGACGTTTGTCATCTGCTCGAGCGCAGAGAACTGCGCAAGCTGTGAGAGATACTGGCTGTTGTCCTGGGGATCAAGCGGATCCTGATAGCGCATCTGCGTGACGAGGAGCTTCAGAAAAGCATCCTTTCCGAGTGCGTCATTCTTGCGCTGTTCTGCCGTCTTTGCTGAATTCTTTGCTGCTTCGTACTCAGAGAGCTTCTGCGTAACACCGCCGGTCGTAATGGTATTCAACGGGTTTGAACTTGCCACGATATTTCCTCCTCAACACACGTTAGACGCGATAATCCACACCATCTGTGCCAACTATACCGCCACTCTCTGTTGTTGATGTCACAGGAGTGAGCGGGTCGATCTCATCCAGATAGTCATCGGCATCGCCACGTGTGTATGTCTGCATCTCACCGCGATGACTGCTCTGCTGCTGCCACGCTTCCTGCCCCTGCCCCTGCGGCATCTGTCCATCCGTGAGACCCGCATAGACGCCGACGCGGTCGACCTTGAGTCCCTGGTTGGTCAGTTCCTGTCGAAGCTGGACAAGGGAGTTCTCAATGACGTTCCGCACATGAGCATTGTCGCTGTGGAAGGATGCCTGCACCGCACCGTCCGACCCGACCGCAACACGCAAGGTCAGCTCTCCAAGATGTTCGGGCTTGAGACGAATAACCATCTGCGTATCATTGAGCGTACGCAGAAGGCGTGCCTGTTCGACAATCTGACGCGGAATCTCATAGTCCGGCTGCGGCCGCTGCGCCTCCGGTGTCGGGGTGGGAGCATTGACATCCTGCATGGGAAGCGGACTTGTTCCCGTCTGCGCCGCAATGGGCTGCGTGGGCTGCACGGCATTCTCCGTCGTGCGCGTCGGAATCTCGAACGTCACATTGGGATTCATGCGGACAGTCTGCTGTATCTCGCTCTGTGTGCGTTGTGCCGCATCCTGCTGTGCACCGCCTTGCTGTCCTGCCATATCCTCCTGCATGGTATCATGGCGCATGGTACGCTGTGCGAGCACGGTGAGCGGGTTTGCCGCATCCACATTCTCGTCGATCGTCAGTTGATTGCCGACGAGTTCTGCAGCCGACGATGCGTTCGGCTGCACAGGCTCTGCCTGTGCCCGAAGGAGCGGCGCTGCAATCGTCTCCGCCGTTCCCTGTGTGTTTTGCTCCACAGTGACCGGAATCGTGTTGTTCGGATGGGACTGCACTCGTTGCTCCTCGATGGGCATATTCATATTGCTCGGATTGAGCTGCACTCGCTGCTCCTCGACGGACATACTCGTATTGCTCGGATTGAGCTGCACACGCTGCTCCTCGCTGAGCACATTCGTATTGACCGGATTACGCAGGGCTTGTTGCTCCTCGACGGCCGTATTCGTATTGACAGGATTGCGCTGTACCGTGTTTTCAGCAGCGGTCAATGCAGAAGAAACAGCTTCTGCCGCAATGGCAGG
>CALJPB010000193.1 GCA_937981305.1 uncultured Selenomonas sp. | reverse complement strand
TCTCGACCATGCGTGCGCCGCGGTCGAGCTGCGCCTTCGTCGCCTTGTCGAGGTCGGAGCCGAACTGGGCAAATGCCGCCAGCTCGCGGTACTGCGCCAGATCCAGACGCATCGTACCCGCGACCTGCTTCATCGCCTTGATCTGCGCGGAGCCGCCGACACGGGAAACCGAGAGACCGACGCTGATCGCCGGGCGGATGCCCGAGTAGAACGAGTCGGTATCCAGCATGATCTGACCGTCGGTGATCGAGATGACGTTCGTCGGGATGTACGCCGAAAGGTCGCCCGCGAGCGTCTCGATGATCGGCAGTGCCGTGATGGAGCCTGCGCCGAGTGCGTCGGAGAGCTTCGCCGCGCGCTCGAGGAGGCGGGAGTGTAAGTAGAACACGTCGCCCGGGTATGCCTCGCGTCCGGGCGGACGGCGGAGCAGCAGCGACATCGCGCGGTACGCAGCCGCGTGCTTGGAGAGGTCGTCATAGACGCAGAGCGCATGACCGCCCTTGTACATGAAGTACTCCGCCATCGCAACGCCCGCATACGGAGCGAGGTACTGCAGCGGTGCGCTGTCCGCAGCCGTTGCCGCGACAACGATGGTGTACTCCATCGCGCCGCCGTCCTCGAGCGTCTTGACAACGCGTGCGACGGTCGATGCCTTCTGACCGATGGCGACGTAGACACAGATACAGTTCTGTCCCTTCTGGTTCAGAATCGTATCGACGGCGATTGCCGTCTTGCCCGTGCCGCGGTCGCCGATGATGAGCTCGCGCTGTCCGCGTCCGATCGGGACGAGCGCGTCGATTGCCTTGAGGCCCGTCTGCAGCGGCTCGTGAACGCTCTTGCGGTCCGCGATGCCGGGTGCCGGCGACTCAACAGGGCGGAACTCCTTCGTGTCGATGGGGCCCTTGCCGTCGATCGGGCGGCCGAGCGCGTCCACGACGCGGCCGATCAGCGCCTCGCCGACGGGCACCTGCATGATGCGGCCCGTGCGCTTCACGGTGTCGCCTTCCTTGATGACCGTATCGCCGCCGAGCAGAACCGCGCCGACGCTCTCCTGCTCGAGGTTCAGCACGAGTCCGTAGACCTCGTTGCCGAAGTCCAGCAGCTCGCCTGCCATCGCCTTGTCCAGCCCGTAGATATGGGCAATACCGTCGCCGACCTCAAGAACCGTGCCGACATCGTTGACGTTCAGATCGACATCATAGTTCTTGATTCGTTCCTTGATTATGGAAGTAATCTCTTCCGGATTCATTTTCATATTTCGCTGTCACCCCGCTAGTTCGCCATTAACTCTGCCGTCATTGCTGCGAGACGTCCCTTGATACTGCCGTCGATGCGGCGGTCGCCGATGCGCACCACCACGCCGCCGATGAGCGAGGGATCGCGGTGCTCGCGCAGGGATACCTGCTTGCCCGTGATGCGCTCGAGTTTCTCCGTCAGCTCCTTCAGCTGCGCGGGTGCGAGCGCGTCCACCGTCGTGACATCCGCCACAGCGATCCCGAGCTTCTCGTTCGAGAGCTGGCCGAAGATCGCGTGGATCGCGTCGAACACCATCATGCGCCGCTTGTCGATGAGCAGCAGGAGGAAGTTCAGCACCGTCTCGCGCACGCCGCCCTCGAACACCTCCTTCAGGAGAGACTTCTTGTCCTCCGGCTGGATGTTCGGGTTGCAGAGATACGCCTTCAGCTCCGGGCAGTCATGATAGAGCTGCTGCACCTTCCCCAGATCCGCGCCGTACTCCTTGAGCGCATGATCCTCACAGGCAAGCTCGAAGATTGCGCGTGCGTACTTGCGTGCAAGTTCCATGTTCAGCATGGCGCATCACCAATCTTGTTCGCGTCGAGTTTTGCGATAAACTCGCCGATGATGGCATCGTTGTCCTTCGCCTCCAGATTCTTCTGGATGATCTTGCCTGCCGCTGCGAGCGACAGCGCGACAACCTCCGCCTTCAGCTGCTCGACCGCATGGGCGCGCTCGCGCTCCATCTGAACCTCGGCCGCCTTCTTCATCTGTTCGATCTCGCGCTTCGTCGCCTGGATGCTCGCCTCGCGCTCCTCGCCGGCACGCTTCTCCGCCTGATCGACGATCTCCTGTGCCTTCGTACGCGCGGCGGCAAGCTGCGCCTTGTACTCATTGAGAGTCGCCTCGGCAGCGGCCGCATCCGCGTCCGCCTTTTCGATGCTCTCGGCAATCTTTGCCCTGCGCTCATCCATCATGCGGACAATCGGCTTGTACGCCACCGCACGCAGGAGTGCAACGAGAATCAGGAAGTTGATGATTTGGACAGGCAGCGTCCCGTTGAGATCAATCAGCCCTTGCGTAATTTCGCTCAATTCCTATGCCCCCTTTGCAAAATCCATGCTGTATCTCAATTACTTAATCAGCGGATTTGCATAGAGCATGATGATACCGAAAACGACGCCGATGATGGCAAGAGCCTCGATCAGACCGACCGAGATCAGTGTACGCGTAAAGAGAACGCCGCCCGCCTCCGGCTGACGTGCCAAACCCTCGATGAAGCGGCCCGTAACAAGACCGTCGCCGATGCCCGCGCCGATCGCGGCAAGACCAAAGCAGAGACCCGCACCGATAAGAGCGCCTGCGACCATGATTGCGTTTTCCATGAAAAGATCCTCCTTAAACAGTTGAACAAAATCTTAGATGATGTGCATGTTGCACGAGAAAGCTTAGTGACCGCCGTCCGTTTAGGGTGATGAGCATTAAACGAGGTGGTTCAGATTGGCACAGATTTTTTGTCCTATCAAGAAGACAAACCGGACGCATAGTGGAACCTATGCGGAGGATTTGTCGACGCAGAGAGGGCGAAAAAGATGCACCAAAATGAGCCGCTGAGTTAATGGGCATCGCCCTTAATTGCTGCTCCAATATAAGCCGTGGAGAGCATCGTAAAGACGAGCGCCTGCACAATGCCGACGAACACGCTGAACGCCAGCCAGATCACCGAGGGGATGGTGGAGCCATTCCCGAGAAGCTGCAGCAGGATGTGAATGAGAATCTCACCCGCCAAGATGTTGCCGAATAGACGAAACGACAGCGTGATCGGTTTCGCAACCTCCTCGACAATGTTGATGATGATGAACGGTGCGACCGGCTGGAAGAAATGCGCCACATAGTGCATCCCCTTCACCGCAAGTCCCAGGACGTGCATCATGACGATGACCAGCAGAGCCAGTCCCAGTGTGGTGTTCAGATCGTTTGTCGGCGATGCCATCGTCGGAATCAGACCGATCCAATTCGACACGAGGAGGAACAGGAACAGCGACACGATGAACGTGGACAGGAATCCACGCCCACGCGGGCCCATGTTCTCCTCGACCTGGTCATGAAGCGCCTCGATCACCGTCTCCATCATCATCTGCCAGTTCGACGTCGGCACAACCCTGAGATTGCGCGTCGCGAGCCAACCGATGAAGAGGACGACGACCATCGAGATCCACGTCATCACCAGCGTCTGCGAATTGAAGGTAAATCCGGCGATCTGCACTGCCTCGCGAACACCGATTTCGTGCATAACCTCTACCTCCCTCGGGGGGGTCTCCCCCAGTTACCTACCGAGGTTCTAAGAACCTCGTCTATCGGCGCGTATCGTCCGCACGATCAGCTGCACCATCATGATCGCGTGCATGAGGAGAAACCCTCCCACCGCCGCGAAGAAATAGTGTACGCCCGCCGTCGTCGCCGCCCAGAGGACTGCCCCGATCAGCACGAGCATCAGCACCAGCCCCACCTGCACCTGCGACGTTCCCGCCGCCCCCAGACGCGCCGCACGCATGATGCGCTGCGCCATCTGTGCAAAGTAGAGCGCTGCCGCCCCCGTGCCCGCAAGCATCGCACCAACGAGCCGCAGCTCCCCCATAAGGAGAAGCGTGCCGCAGCCCACGAGCGCCGCCGCCGCAAACGAGAGGACAATCTGCCTCCGATACGCCGATAAAACCTGCCTCATATTCCTCCTCCGACCGTACCACGATGCAGCGGATTTCTTAAAAAACGCAAGAAAACCGCCCCCGCATTCCGCTTGGATTGCAGAGCCGTACATCGCGTACCGCCTTCGTTGAATATCAGTACCCTTACGACATTCGACGCAAAGAATAAAATCCCTTCCACATCTGTATACATTTGTGGAAAGCTTCACAAATTTTTCCGTCAATATCATAAGGTGTGGCTACATTCGCACAATAATGCAATTCATAGCCTTTATCACACATTATACGGACTTCTCGTCATTTCCGCAACCTCATTTTAATGGTTCTTTTCAATTTAATATTGTAATGTGAGATTAGGGAATCGCTGATAAAATGGGAAAAATGCAGAGGAGCTCCCCGATCGGCACGCATCAGCGCAACGGAGGGAGGATCTTGACCAACAAACACAACCGAAAGGAGCGCATACATGACCATCGAGGGAGCCGTCATCATCGAGAAGGGCGTGACCTTCGCCATCATCCACGTCGCTCCCGAGGTCACGCGCTACACCATCAAGTCGACACAGACCCGACGCGCCCTCATGCGCTTCTTCCCCGGCATGCCGATCATCCTCATGAGCCTCACGCCGGACGGAAAACCGGAGTATTATGGGCGCAAGGACATTGCAGACTTTCTCAGCAGCATCCGCCTGAACCGGATCCCGTGGAAGAAATATCATATTGTGTGAAAAGCGCGAAGCCTCATCTCATGACTCCGCGCTTACTCATAATGCCCCTTGCAGGCGGCAATATAGATATTTTTCTCGTCGAACGTATAGATCAGCCGATCCTTCTGCGTAATGCGCCGACTCCAATAGCCCGCCAGCGCATGGCGCAGCGGCTCAGGCTTGCCTAGCCCCTCGTGCCCGTTGCGTTCAATATCCGTCAGCAGCTCGTGGATCTTGCGCGCCGTCTTGCGATCCTCGCGCACCCACTCCATGAAATCCCGCCACGCATTCTCCGAAAACACCTTATTCATCGGAGAGGCGCTCCAGTTCTGCCGTATCCTTCATCACCGTGCGCCCCGCGCGCAGCTGCTCGATGCCCTCGACAATATGCGCATAGTTGCGGCGGTCACTCGTCAGGAAGACATTCTCCATCAAATTGTTATAGCTCTCCAGGCTCATCAGCACAACATTCTCCTCATTCCGACGCGTCACGACAATCGTCTCCGCATCGCGCGTCGCAGCGTCGCAATACGTCTTCAGATTACTGCGCAGCGCCGAGAAATTCACCGCCACCATACAATCACATCCTTTCGCATTTATTGTACCAGAAGTCGTACAGATGTCAACACAAAGAAGCGGCCGCACAACGCGACCGCTTCTTTTTCGTCAAAACAAACCGTTATTACGCGAAGGAAACGACATCCTCCGCCTCGGCTGCATCGGGGTAAGCCGGTGCAGCGGGGACATTTGCCGCTGCGTTCACGGCCTCAT
>CALJPB010000192.1 GCA_937981305.1 uncultured Selenomonas sp. | reverse complement strand
TCCGCCGCCGTCGAGTCCCCCCATGCCGGCGGACTTCGCCTCCTGCCCGAGCACGGACGCGATGAGGATGATCGCGACGATTGCATCAAGTACCATTAAAAGTGTGAGCAAGAAAAAGCCCCTTCCTTCACTAATATTTATATTTTGTTATCATAGCACAGAGAGCGCAGGAGTGGCAAGATTTTTTAGTGCAGCGCGCGATGCCGCCGAGCAAACGCCGATGGAATACACGCATATGCCACAGCACCAAAGGTACTATTCCTCCTCATGGGAGGCAGGTGCTTCCTGCGCCTCCAACACGCTGTGCGGCAGATGGACGAGAACGCGTGTGATACGCATACCGTCCACCTCCTCGACGTAGAGCAGCGTACCTGTATGTGCAGCCATCTGCCCTACACGCGGGGTCTCGCCGAGCTGATCGTAGAGCCAGCCGCCAACACTGTCCACATTCTCGTCGTCGATGCGGACACCGAGCAGGTCGTCCAACTCCTCCAGCAGGAGTTTCGCATCAACAGAGCAGAGATCGCCCGCACGCCACTCCACGCGCTCCCGCTCCTCGTCGAACTCGTCGCGGATGTCTCCAACGATCTGCTCGACAATATCCTCGACTGTAACCATGCCCGCCGTACCGCCGTACTCATCGACCACAATGGCGAGCTGTGAGCCCTGCTCCTGCATCGTGCGCAGGAGCACGCTGCCGTCCATGCTCTCGGGCACAACGAGCGCCTTGCGGATATAGCGGCGCAGGTTCAGCCGCTCCCCGCGGACGAGCGGCGGCAGCAAGTCTTTCACATGGATAAAGCCGATGATGTGATCCTTGTCCTCGTAGCAGACGGGATAGCGCGTCTGCTGCTCCTCGAGGATGGTCTTGATGCGCTCGGCGGGCGTATCGTCGAGGTACAGGCAGATCATATCCGTGCGCGGCACCATGATCTCGCGCGCGTTCAGCTCCGTGAACGAAAAGACATTGTCGACAAAGTCCGCCTCCGTACTGTTGATGAGCCCCTGCCGATAGCTCTCCTTCATCAGGAGACGGATCTCCTCCTCCGTGTGTGCGTCCTCGTTCTCGCCCTTCACGTCGTAGCCGAATTTACGGCTGATCGTATTCGCGACGGTATTCAGAATCCAGACAAAGGGTCGCATAATGCGGCCAAAGAGCACCATCGGGAACGCAATCGCAAGCATGATGTCCTCGACGTTCGCTATCGCCATCGACTTTGGTGTGAGTTCGCCGAGCACGATGTGCAGCGAGGTGATGATCGTAAAGGCGACTGCGAGCGCAATCGTGTGGCCGACCTCGTCGGGCAGCCCGAACATATGCGTTACGGGCAGGATGAGCGTCGCAATCGCAGGCTCACCCACCCAGCCGAGGCCGAGCGAGGCGAGCGTGATGCCGAACTGCGTCACCGAGAGCGAGTAGTCCAGGTGCTCCGTGAGCTGTTTGGCATATCCAGCACGGCTGCTCCCCTCCGCGATCAGCGTCTCAAGGCGCGAGGTGCGGATCTTGACGCAGCAGAACTCCGCCGCGACAAAAAAACCATTCATGAAGATCAAAAAGGCAACGAGCAGTATATCGAGCAATGTGGGCACAATGTCCACGAAAAAATTCCTCCTTTGGGAATGTGTGGAGAGACGGTGCGATCAAGCGCGCGGCAGCCGCACGAGTTCGATCTCCATGCGTGCGGCGAGTGCTTTGAGCCTGCCCTGTTCCTTCTCATCCACGAGCGAGATGACCGCGCCCGCCTTGCCTGCACGCGCCGTGCGCCCCGCACGGTGGCGATAGGTACGCACGTCCTCGGGCAGGTCGAGATGGATGACATAGTCCACGTCCTCGATGTCGAGCCCACGCGCGGCAAGGTCGGTGGAGATGAGGAGCTCGGCGCGTCCCGCACGGATGGCATCGAGTGCCGCACGCCGCTGATCGCGCCGCTCCTGCCCGATGAGAGCTACGGCCCGGATCCCCTCGAAGCGCAGCTTTTCGAGTGCGTGTGCTGCATCGAAGCCGCGCCCGACAAATACGATCCCGCGTATGATCGGCAGACGGCGCGTCAGCTTTTGCACCGCCTTTATTTTATCACGAAACGGTACAATATGATAGTAGTTTTCATAGGCTGCATCCACGCCCGCCACACGTATGAGGCGCGGCGCACAGAGGTCCTCCGCCATACGGACAGCCGACGCGCCCGCCGTCGCCGAGAGCAGGAGCGTCTGACGTTCGGCGGACAGGAGACGGAGAAGCGCACGCACCTCGTCCAGATGCTGCTTGCCGAGCAGACGGTCGAACTCGTCCAGAACGAGCAGCTTCACGCCTGTGAGTTTCAGCTTGCCGAGACGGTGGAGCTCCTGCACACGCGGCGCAGAACCGACAATGAGGGCGGGCTTCTTCTTGAGCGATTCGATCTGCCGCTTGATGTTCGCCCCACCGATCAGAGCCTGCACCCCGACCGGCAGCCCTGCCGCCTGCGCCAGTTCACGCGCGACGGATGCAATCTGCATCGCAAGCTCGTGCGTCGGCGCGAGGACGAGCGCCTGTGCCGTACGCACGGCAGGGTCGATGCACTCCATGATGGGCAGGAGGTAGGCGAGCGTCTTGCCCGTCCCCGTCGGTGCCTCACCGATCAGATTCTCTCCTGCACGCGCGGCAGGGATGAACGCCGCCTGGATCTCCGTCGGCGCAGTGATACCACGCTTTGTGAGGGCGGCGATGAGATGCTCGGGCACACCGAGCGATGTAAAGTCCATAGTCTCCTCCTGCGGAATCTTGTATATTACGCCATGCAAACCCAGCGCGAACGCCTCGTTACGCAAGTGATCGTGTGCTTATCTGCCTAAATACCTGCGGCTTCTTAAGGAATCGCTGATAAAATGAAATCCGTCAGATTGGCGTAGATTTTTTCGTCCGAACAAGGTGGAAAACCGGACGCATAGCAAGGGCTATGTGGAGGATTTTCCGCCGAAGTGCGGGCAAAAAAGATGCGTCAAGATGATGGTGTTGAATTTATCAGTGCTTCCTTAAACGCGCTTCGCTTGAACGAAAGAAATCCGCAGGGGGCAGAACGCACACTTTACTCACTTGCTCCACTAGGGTTCGCTTTTGGCTTTGCATGGCTATCATTACTCAGTCACCAAAAAACAGCGCATCCATCTCTGCCTGTTCGTCCGCCGTCGGCGTATAACTGCCGCGCGGGGTGTATGTGGGCGCAGGGGACGCAGACGGACGTGCTCTCGATGCCCCCGCTGCGCTGCGCGGAATCCGCTTCCCTGTAAAGTCGGGCTTGCCGCCCGCATCGTTCGCCGTCATGCGGCACTGCGGGAACGCCGAGCAGCCCCAAAAGTCGCCATGCTTCCCCTTTCGCTTCAGCATCACGCCGCGTCCGCACGCGGGACAGGGTACGCCCCCGCCGCCCGCGATGGCCGCGGTCTGCGCCGCCGCACAGAGATCACGCGCAAACGCCGCCTGTCCCGCAAGGAACTCCTCGGGCGTGCCATCGCCCTGTGCCATCGAGTGCAGCCGATCCTCCCAGACCGCCGTCGCATCGGGGTACGTCATCGTATCGGGGAGCGCGTCGATGAGGAGATACGCCTCCGCCGTCGGCGTAAGCACCTTCTTCTTGCCCGCCGCATTCAAAAATCTGCGCCGAATCAGATCCTCGATGATGCTTGCACGCGTCGCCTCCGTGCCGATGCCGGAGACATCGCGCAGCATCTTCTTCGCCGTCTCGTCCTTCACGTATTTGTGAATCTCCTTCATGCCTTGGAGGAGTGTCGCGGGCGTAAAGCGCGTGGGCGGCTTCGTCTGGCGCGTGCCGAGTTCTGCGGACACATAGTCCGCCGCATCGCCCTTTTTCATCGGCGGCAGAACGGCACTCTCCTCGTCCTCCTTCTCCGCATCCTCCTCGTTTTTCGCCGTGCGGTACATCGCACGCCACCCTGCCGCACGCTCCGTGCGTCCGCTCGCAGCGAACAGCTCGCCGTGGTAGGTGACCTCCACCTTTGTCTGGTCGTAGACGTAGTTCGGATGGAACTGCGCGATGTAGGCGCGTGCAATCAGCTCGTAGATGTTCCGCTCCACCGCACTGAGCCGCGCGAGGTTCACGGGCACGGTCGTCGGGATGATCGCGTGGTGCGCCGCGATCTTCGCGTCGTTCCACGCGCGTGACTTCTGCTTTGCATCCGCTGCCCGCGCCCACGCACCGAGTGCCGAGCCGTCGAGTGCGGCGAGATTACCGAGGATCTTCACCGCGTCCTTGTGCTGATTCACGGGCAGATACTCCGCGTCCGAACGCGGATAGCTCGTCAGCTTCTCCTCGTACAGCTTCTGTGCCGTGTCGAGTACCTGCTGCGGCTCATACCCGTACCTCTTGCCTGCAAGCACCTGAAGTGCCGACAGTGAGAACGGGAGCGGCGGCGGCTCTTCCTTCTTCTTGCGCTCGTAGCGCGTCACCTTCGCGTCCTGCGGCTCCGCGCCAAACGAGGAAAGTGCCGCCTGCGCCGCCTTTTCGTCTACGAGCCGCCCCTCGGGGTCGAGCGGCGTGCGCTCCTCCGATGGCTTCCACCGTGTGCGGAACGATTCACCCGACTTCTCGTGACGAAAGACCGCGTCGAGCAAATAATATGTCGCGGGCTTAAAGTTCTCAATCTCGCGCTCCCGCCGCACAACAAGCGCAAGCGTCGGGGTCTTGACACGCCCGATCGGGAGCACAAGCCTGTCATGCCCCGCACGGCGTGCCGCGAGCGTATAGGCACGCGAGAGATTCATTCCGATGAGCCAGTCCGCACGCGCCCGTGCGAGTGCCGAGCGTTTCAGCGGGAGAAAATCCCGATTGTCACGCAGGTCGCCGAGCGCATCGTGGATGCTCTTGTCATCGAGCGCGTTGATGAGGATGCGGCGCACGGGCTTTTCGTTGCCGAGAAAGTCGAGCACCTCGTCCACGAGCAGCTGTCCCTCGCGGTCGGGGTCGCCGCCGTGCACGATCTCATCGGCACGCTCGATCAGTCCCTTTACGACAGCAAACTGTTGCGCCGCACTCTCATTCACGACGAGCCGCCACGCGGCGGGCAGGATCGGCAGATCCTCCACGCGCCAGCGTTTCAGCTTCGGATCGTATTCCTCCGGCTCCGCCTGTCGGAGGACGTGACCGAAGAGCCACGTCACCACGCCGCCGCCCGTTTCGATCCACCCCTGCCCCTTGCGGTGCGGCTGTGGCAGACAGGCGGCGAGCGCACGCCCGACACTTGGCTTTTCCGCAATGTAGAGCCTCATGCAAACACCTTCGAGAGTGCCCAGACGAGGAGCACGAGCCAGAGGAGCAGCACAATGGATGCCACAACGAGGACGAGCGTCCCGTAGCGCGTCACGCTCCGCTCAGCCTCCGCCCGCGTGTCGGGGGGCAGCATACGCACGAGCAGTTCCGTCGCCGCCGGCAGAACCACCATATCATCCACTGCGCCGAACAGCGGAATCGTGTCGGGTACAAGGTCAATCGGGCTCACAAGATAAAGCAGAGCCAAGGGAAACAGGAACTTCACCGCGCGCGGCGTATCGCGCCGCACCATCGCAAAGAGCAGCACGGCAATATCGCGCCGCAGCGCACGCAGCAGCACCAAAAATCGCAGCATAAGAACCTCCGATCATTTCTCTTATTATGTTCAGTATACCATTCTGCTCACGCTCTTTCAAATGCAAATGAAAAGGACAGCCGCACAATGGCAGCTGCCCTCCGATGTAGAAAAGGTTACGCAAGGGTAACGAGCGGCTTACCCGTCATTTCCTTCGGGATCGGGATGCCTGCGAGCGTGAGGAGTGTTGGCGCGATGTCGCAGAGTGCGCCCGTGTGGACTTCCTTCACGCGGTCGGAGACCACGATGAACGGCACGGGATTCGTCGTGTGCTTCGTGAACGGCTGGTTCGTCTCATAGTCCCACATCTTGTCCGCATTGCCGTGATCTGCCGTAATGCAGACCTCACCGCCCACCTCGCGGATGGCATCGACAAAGCGTCCGACACAGGTATCCACCGTCTCGACCGCCTTCACAACTGCCGGCACAACGCCCGTATGACCGACCATGTCGCAGTTCGCATAGTTGAGGATGATGAAGTCGTACTTGCCCGACTTGATCGCCTCGACCACCTTGTCCGTGACCTCAACCGCACTCATCTCGGGCTGCAGGTCGTAGGTCGCAACCTTCGGCGAGTTGACGAGGATGCGATCCTCGCCCTTGAACGGCTCTTCGACACCGCCGTTGAAGAAGAAGGTAACGTGTGCATACTTCTCCGTCTCAGCGATGCGCAGCTGCGTGTACCCGAGATCCTGTACGTACTGCCCGAACGTGTTGTCGATCTCCTCGGGCGGGAATGCCACGAGCGCATTCATCCCCGCCTCGTACTGCGAGAACGTCGCAAACGGGATCTTCAGCGACTCGTCACGCTGGAAGCCGTCGAATTTCTCATCCACAAATGCGTGCGTGAGCTGACGCGCACGGTCGGGTCGGAAGTTGTAGAAGATCGCGCCGTCACCGTTCTTCATGCCGGAATAGCCCTCGACAACAAACGGGATGACGAACTCATCCGTCACGCCCTCAGGCTTCTCGCTCGTATCAGCATAGGAAGCGAGCACGCCGTCAACCGCCGTCTTTGCCACGGTCTTTGCCTTGGCGTGTGCAATCGCCTCGTAGGCAAGCTGCTCGCGCTCCCAGCGGTGATCGCGATCCATCGCATAGTAGCGGCCGCTGACTGTCGCAATCTTGCCGACACCGATCTCCGCCGCCTTTTTCTCCACTGCCTCAAGATATTCCGTCGCGCTCTTTGGCGGCACGTCGCGTCCGTCGAGGAATGCGTGAATCCAAACCTCGGTCAGACCCTCGCGCTTTGCAAGCTCAAGCACGCCGAAGAGATGGTCGTCATGGCTGTGCACGCCGCCCGGGGAGACAAGACCCATGACGTGCAGCGCCGCACCGCGCTCCTTCACGCCGCGTACAATCGTGAGCAGCGCCTCATTCTTGAAGAAGTCGCCGTTCTTGATGTCGCGCGTGATGCGCGTGAGCTGCTGATAGACAATGCGCCCCGCGCCGATGTTCGTGTGCCCGACCTCGGAGTTGCCCATCTGCCCGTCCGGCAGTCCGACGTACTCGCCCGAGGCATTGATCTGATTGTATTTGTATGTTTTCTTCAGCCCGTCGATAACCGGTGTATTCGCCATGGCGATGGCGTTGTACTTCATATCGTTCGGGTCGCCGTTGCCGAAGCCATCCATGATGATAAGGGCGACCGGTGCATTCTTAAGTTTTGCCATAATATTTGATTCTTTCTAAGAGCTTTCGCTCAATACTCAGGAGGCGCAGATTCTCCGCAAAACGAAGCATCCGCGCCAACCCAAGTGTATTTATGTGTCTTTGGGAAAATCAGAAGTTGACAATCGCCGCGAAATCCTTCGCCTTGAGTGCTGCGCCGCCGACGAGTGCACCGTCGACGTTCGGCTTCTCCATGAGTCCCGCAATCGTATCGGGCTTCACGCTGCCGCCGTACTGGATGCGTACGCCCTCGGCTGCCGCCGCGCCGTACTTCGCCTCGATGGTCTTGCGGATGTGGGCGCAGACCTCCTCCGCCTGATCGAACGTCGCCGTCTTGCCCGTGCCGATCGCCCAGATTGGCTCGTAGGCGATGACGAGCTTCGCCACGTCTGCCGCC
>CALJPB010000191.1 GCA_937981305.1 uncultured Selenomonas sp. | reverse complement strand
GGCAATCGCGGCGGAGCGTATGGAAGGACGTGCGGTGACGGCGGTCTCAGCGGCGGAGGAGGAGGCTGTTATTGGCGCGGTCTTTGACCGCCTGCTCGTTGGCTATACGGTGACGGGGGTCACTGTGCGCCCCGCTCCGCAAGCAGAGGTGGAGATTCATCTCGTGCCGTGGGCGGATACGATTCAAAGCGTCGCCGTTGAGACTGTGGTTGAGGGAATGCCGCCCGCCGTGGAATCCATGATACGCGCGGATCTTGCGGGCGTAGAGGGCGTTTTTTCCGATGCCCTTGTGGGTCTGCCTACTGCGGCGACGGATTGGGCGGCAGGTGCGCTGAAGCGCAGTCTGAACGCCTATATGGAAGAACATCTGCCGGAGTTTCGTGCGGACTATGATCTGGAGGTCGATGCGGCGGCACGGGTGCACCTGACGGTCTATCCGCGTCTGCCTGTCGTGCGGACCGTCGATCTCTCCATGCGTTCGGATACGATTCCGAATGTGACTCTGCTCTCGCAGCGCAGCACGATGGAGATGGCGGTGAACCGCCTTGTCGGTGTCCCCGTCGCCTTCGTTGCGCGTCACCGTACAGCATTTGAGCATCAGCTCGCACAGATGCTGGATGCGCGGAGCGACGTTCGCCGCCTCCGTCTCACATCACAGGTGACGATTGCGCCGGGCGAGCGCATGGCGGTTATGAGCCGTACGGATACGACGCGCTATCGTCTGCGCCTTACGGGGTGGTTGGATATCGGACGCACGTCTGCGAGCGGCGATGCGCGGCATGATCTGCGGGTACGTCTGCACGCAGGGCGGATGGTGAGTGCACGGGATGAACTCTATGCGGAGACGGATGCCGCGCCGGAGGATCTGCATCTTGATTGGCGCTTGGGCTATGCGCGTGCGCTTCTGCCCCATCTGACGGGGGAGCTGCGCTATGACCTGCGCGATGATCGCCTCTCGCTCGCGGGCAGCTATGAACTCCATCCGCGCTGGTGTGTGCGCTATGAGCACTGGCCGGAGCGGGGCGCATGGGAATGGGAGCTGCGGTATAAACTGCATGACTTTATGAGCATCGCAGGGCTGGTTGACCAAGACGACGCATGGGTGCGTCTGATTGGGAATTTCTGACGGATGAGAGGAGGGATTGGCGGTGAAACGGATTTCGATTGTGGTTCCGGTCTACAACGAGGAGGACAATATCGCCCATTTCACGGAGTGTGTGGAGCGGGTTATGGATGCGCTGCCCTACGCGTATGAGATTCTCTTTATCGACGACGGATCGTGCGACCGCAGCCGCGCGATCCTGCTGGAACTTGGTGCACGTGACCCACATGTGCAGTCGATCTTTCTCGCACGGAACTCCGGACATCAGATTGCGCTGACCTGCGGCACAGATCATGCGGAGGGGGATGCGGTCGTCACGATGGACGGCGATATGCAGCATCCGCCGGAACTGCTGCCCGTCCTGCTCAAAAAATGGGAGGAGGGCTGCGAGATTGTCCAGACGGTGCGTGTCACGACGGAGGGAGTCTCGATATTTAAGCGGCTGACTTCGAAGTACTACTACTGTCTCCTCAATGCGGTAACGGATGTGCATATCCAGGAGGGCGGGTCGGATTTTCGCCTGATGGATCGCCGCGCGGTGCTTGCGCTCCGCCGCTATCATGAACACGCACGCTTCATCCGCGGAATTGTCGGATCGATGGGCTTTCGCAAGACGACGGTGGAGTTCGTTGCACCCGAGCGGTTTGCGGGGCAGTCGAAGTTTTCCCTGCACAAGATGATTGCGTTCGCGCTTGACGGTATTCTCGCGTACTCGGTGCAGCCCCTGCGTGTGGCATTCTATGTAGGGATATTTTCAGCACTGCTGGCAGTGGTGCTCTTTCTCCACGTTCTTTTTGAAACACTGCGCGGGGAGACGGTGGCGGGGTGGTCGACGATTGTCGTCTGCAGCCTGTTCTTCGGGGGAATGCAGATGATGATGCTCGGGATCTGCGGCGAGTACATCGCACGTATCCTACAGGAGGTAAAGAATCGTCCGCTCTATCTGGTCGCGAGCGACAACCGACATCGGGGCGGGCAACAGGGGGAGGAATGCGTATGAACGAGCGGCTCACAAGCGCGGTGGCGTTACTGTGTCTCGTGGCGCTGTACTTCTGGGGCAACGGTGCTCTTCCGGTGACCGCGCCCGTTGAGGTGAACTACGCGCAGACAGCAAAGGAAATGCTTGCGGCGGGGGATTTCCTCTCGCCGCAGATCTACGGAAACTATTGGTACGACAAGCCGATTTTCTTCTACTGGGAACTGCTTGCGGCATTTTCTGTATTTGGTGTAACCGATTTTGCCGCGCGGTTTTTTCCCGCGCTGTTTGCGGCGGCGGGGCTCGGTCTGACCTATGCCTTTGCGCGGCGGCTCTACGATGAGCGCACGGCGTTCTGGTCTGCACTCATCCTTGGAACGAGCGTCCTCTATTCCTTCCTCGCAAAGCTCATCCTCACGGATCTGAGTCTTTTTGTCTTTTTCGGCGGAACGCTTGCAGCGTTCTATATCGGCTATCGGGAGCGGCGCAGATCCTTTTTTTATATCGCTTACGCCTGTGCGGGCCTTGCCGTACTCACGAAGGGACCGATCGGTTTCCTCCTGCCGGGGCTTATCATCCTCGTCTTTCTCATCGCAGCGCGTGACCTTTCCGCGCTCGGACGCATTTGTCTCCCGACGGGGCTGCTCGTCTTTGCGGCGGTCTGCGCACCGTGGTACGTCTATATGTATCTCGCGCACGGCGCGGACTTTGTAGATACCTTTCTCGGGATTCACAACGTGCTGCGTGCGACAGTGTCCGAGCACGCGAAATGGGATGTCTGGTATTTCTATCTCGGCATCTACGTTCTCGGGATGTTCCCGTGGAGTTTTGCCCTGCCGCTTGCGCTCTTGCGCGCATGGCGCGTGCGTCCCGTTGTGGAGACGCGAACCCTCTTTCTGCTCGTCTGGGCGATTGTTGTGCCCGTATTCTTTCAGATGATGGCGACGAAGTATCCGACGTACAGCTTTCCTGCATTCCTGCCGACGGCGATCCTTACGGCACGCCTTCTCGCGCAGAATACGCGCGTGCTCAAGGCGGGTGCGATCGTTGGGATGGGGCTCTATCTCGCCGTGGTCTTTGTGGTGACGAACTACGCGGGGCGCGATGGTCATTTCAGCGGAAAGGGGGCGGCGGAAATTCTCTCCCGAACCATGCAGGCGGACGATCTCCTCGTCTGTTACGGCGACTATACGGCAACCGTACCCTACTACACGGGGCATACAATGTATGAACTCGCATCGAGTGAGGAGATCGCCGCGCGTGCGCCGAAGGAGATGAGCTGGAACAGCAAGAATGTCATGCCGTTTCTGCCCATCGACGAGCTGCCCGCCGACCGCACGGTCTATCTCGTTCTGGAGCGCCATGCGTTTGACGCGTTCGAGGAAAATCTCGCAGGGCAGGGCTGGGAGGAAGTGGGCGAACTGCCCGCCGAGGGGCGGACAAAGCTGCGTCTCTATCGGCGGACGGCGCAGCCGTGAGGCAGTCGTTTTTCTTCTTGAATGAACGTCCGGAATGGTGTATGATAAATGGTGTTTTGGAGAGTTTTATAGGAAAGAGGGAGCACTATGGTGAAAGTGAGCAAACTGGGTCTTGTGGCGGCGGCATTTGCTGCATCCTCCATGCTTATTGCGGGCTGCGGTGCAAAGACCGCAGATCGTGCGCCTGGTCCCGGGGCACTGCAGGGCAGCTATGACAAGCAGGATGTCATTACGAAGGAGAACTTTGATGGGCTTCGTGCGAATCTGAGTCTCAGCGATCTGGAAGCGATGTATGGCAAGGCGATTCTCGTTCAACGAACCATTGTGGACGGGGGCTACAGCTCCACCTACCGCTTTCAGGACGGTCCCAAGATTGTGGAGGCAACCTTTGCACATGAGAATTGGCTGAACAATCCTCTCAGCTGTCCCACGCTTACCGGTATGGAGTTCGCGGATGTGCCGCACGTCGCACAGCGCGTTGTAAAATAATACGGGTGCACTGATCGTCTCATTTTATCAGTGATGCCTTGAACTCTGCGGTACTCTTTGTTATAATGGATGGCGTTCGGTCAGTGTACCGACGCGTCTGGTAGAAAAGGAGATTATATCTATGATCAAATTGCAGCAGAAACAGGTTAAGATTATCAGCATTCTCATCGCTGTCGTCTTTGTCGGCTCGGTGGTTGCGCTCGCACTCACGCAGAGCGGCTCGGGCATTGCCTCGGCAGCAACGTCCTCCGTGGGCGTTGTGGACTATCGTCAGGTCGGCAGCCAGCATCCGCAGCTTGCAGCGGCGAATGCGGAGATGCAGAAGGCTTCGCAGGAGGCACAGGCGGACTTCGAAGCGAAGTCGGCAAGCATGAACGACCAGGAGAAGGCGGACTACTACCAGCAGACGATGCAGCGCCTTCAGCAGAAGAATGAAGAGCTGATGGAGCCGATCGACAAGAGCATCCAGGATGCAGTCAAGAGTGTCGCTGAGAAAAAGGGACTCTCCGTCGTCATTGAAAAGGGGTCTGTCGTCTATGGCGGTCAGGACATCACGCAGGATGTTGTGAAGCAGCTGGGCAAGTAATTCGCAGGGAATGTGCATATGTACCGGGCAGAGCTCTGCTCGGTACATTTTTATAATGAGGAGGTGTGCCGTGGGGGCGCTATGGCGGACAAAACGCAGGGAAGTCCTTGCGGGCGGGGCGATCCTTCTGCTGCTCCTTCTCGCCTTGTTTTATGCTGCGCCGGAACGCAGGACACCGATGCCGGAACCCGATATCGGTACACTGCGGATGGCGGAGGTGTTGGCGGCACATCCCTCCTATGCACGCCTTACGGCACTGCGTGCTGAGGAGCGCACACTCACACTGCTCCTGCGCGATCTGCCACCCCTGCCGGAGATCACGCCGCCCGCGACGGATCCGCAGCCGTTCGAGGATTCTGTCTGGCAGAAGAACGCACAGACGGTACTCTCGGCGCGCGTGGAACTCGAGCGTGCGCAGAAGACCCTGACGGAGTCAGTTCGCGCGGCGACGGAGGCAGACTACGAGGCACGCAGAAAGGCGATTGATGACGACTATCTGAACGCCATTTTGAACATCAACCTCAAGATTGACAATCAGCGTGCCATGCACGGTCCGAAGGTCAGTGAGGAAGAGCTGGCGCGTGAGCGTGCGAACTGGGAAGCCGAGCGCGATATGCTCAAGCACGAGCGTGCTGCGCGTCAGATGGAGCTCTACCGCCAGTGGCAGGAGGAGATTCGGGCACGCGTCGCCGCACAGATCAACCCGCGCGAGGCGGAGTGGACGCGGCAGATGCAGGAGACGCTGGAAGCACAGAAGGGCGAGGCACAGCGTATGCAGCAGGAGGTCGAGGAGCGCAGCATCAAAGAGACGGAACGTGCTCTGGCGGCGCAGGACGGCAGGGCGCTTCAAATCCAGCGGGCGGTACGTCTCGCCTCCGTGCGTGCGGAGGCGGATGCCCTTGCCGATGAGATCATGCGTGATGTACGCAGCCGTGCGGCAAAACTGGCGATTCAGTATCATCTCTCCCTTGTACTCGCCTCTCCCGAGGCGGAGGGGAGCCGTCTCCTGCCGCGCACCGAACTCTTTGTTACGTCCCGATATGTGCCGATTCTCGGCGATCACGTACGCGATGTGACGGAACAGATGGTGCGCGAGATGCAGCAGATCGTACCTGCCGCACATCAATGGCATATTCCCGGATTGGAACGAATGGAAAGGACTTTATACAGATGAATGTTTTCAGCAAGGCGGCTGCGGCCTGCCTTCTTATCGTGAGCACGTGTGCTGCCGGCTGCGGTCAGGTACATATTGGTACGATGGATCGTGAGCGTGTGCAGCAGGAAGCCCCTCAGATCAAGGCGGTGGTCACCGAGGCAAATGAAAAGCTCATGGAGGCGCAGAAGGAAGCACAGGCGAAGTTTGAGGCGAGTCCGAATATGACCACCGAGGAGGCACAGCAGCTCCAGATGGAGACGCAGCGCAAGATGGCGGGACTGAATCAGATGTATATGATCCAGTATGAGCAGAAACTGAACGTCGCCGTACAGGACATTGTCAAGGCGAAGAAGCTGGACATCGTGCTGGATGCCGGCTCTGAGAAAACACCGACCGTGTTTGCGGGCGGTGTGGATATCACGGACGAAGTGATCGGCAAACTCCAATAGGAGGCGTATGCGCATGGAAAAGACAGTCAATGAGATCGCAGTCCTCGTCGGCGGCACAGTCAGCGGCGACGGAACGTATGTGATTCGGAGACTTGCCGCACTGGATGAGGCGGGAGCGGACGCGCTTGCCTTTGCCGTGC
>CALJPB010000190.1 GCA_937981305.1 uncultured Selenomonas sp. | reverse complement strand
GCATCCCCGATTTCCGTCTGCCGCCCTCAACCATTGATCGATACGAGGAGAAACTGCGCACGCTTGGCATCCACATCCGCCCGAACACGACGATCGGCGGCGCACTCAGCGTGGACGATCTCTTCCGTGACGGCTACGAGACCATCTTCATGGGGACGGGTGCATGGCGTGCGAAGAGTCTCGGCATCCACGGCGAGACGCTCGGCAACTGCCACTATGCCGTCAACTACCTCCAGAACCCCGATGTCTACCGCCTCGGCGACCGCGTCGCGGTCATCGGCTCGGGCAACTCTGCGATGGATGTGGCGCGCACGGCGATCCGCAAGGGCAGCCGCTACGTCACGATCTACGCACGGCGCAACGGCATCTCAGCGAGCGAGCGCGAGCTCGAGTACGCACTGATGGACGGCTGTGAGATCCAATACGGCAAGGGCATTCACTCCGTCACCCCCGAGGGACCGATGCTGTACGACCGCATCTTTGATGAGGAGCAGAATTTGATCAGCGAGGGTGCGCCCTATCTCGTTCCCGCCGACAGCACAGTCATCGCGGCAAGTCAGGCGGCAAAGGACAAAATCGTCCGTACGACGACGGGCATTACATTGAACAAAAAGGGGCTTGTCATCGTCGATGAGAACGGCATGACCGAACGTCCCGGCGTATTCTCAGCGGGCGACGTTGTGCAGGGACCGTGGACCGTCGTTCATGCGGTGCGGGATGCAAAACACGTCGCCGAGGCAATGATCCGCTATATGGAAGAAAACAGCGCGAACTCCTGACGGAACGCACTGCGCCCCGTCTGCCGCGCACGGTAAAAGCAAAGGAGAAAATTATGACCATGAGCGATCGCGAGATCACCGATCTCGTACGACAGATGGCCGCACCGCCGAAGCCCTCCACCTACAGCGAGGCAGATGTGGAGGAGCTCGTGCGGATGCATTCGGGCGGACGTCACAAGATGCGCAGCGAGGCGGAGATCCTCGCACGCTACAACCTCGGCCGACAGCAGTACAAGCAGCTCAAGTTCAGCCGTGAGAACAACCGCGAGCAGCAGCAGATGCTCTACGCCGAGCTGAAGGTACTCGGCTGGGTGCTTGGCCGAAAGGAACGGGATGTCGTCATGGAGATCAATAAATGAAGCTGAGTTTGACGAAAGAAGATTTTATCACAGCGGCGCAGATGGCGAACCTCATCACGGTCTCCACGGAGCTGACGATGGATCTTGACACCCCCGTCTCCATCTACTATAAGCTCGTTGGAGAAAAAAAGGGCTACATCATGGAGTCCGTCGACACGACCCAGCAGCAGTTCGGCCGCTACTCCTTCATCGGCGGCGAGCCGTTTGTCAGCGTTCAGGTCTTTGCCGACAAGCTCCTCGTGAGTGAAAACGGTCTGATGAAGAGCATTATGGGGCCGCCGCATGAGACAATGAAGGCATACGCCGCACGCTTTACCCCTGCCGTCACGGACAAGGAGGCACTCCCCCTCGTCCACGGCGGATTTGCGGGATATTTTTCCTATGAAACGGCGGCGACCTTCGATCGCGTGCGCGGGGTGGCTCTTGGCGGCGAGCATCTCCTCGGGCAGTTCATGCTCTGCCGCTACCTCGTCGTCTACGATGCACTGCGCAACAGCGCCCACCTGCATTACCTCGCCGATCTTCGCGCGGGGGAGGATGCGGGCGCACTCTATGATGCGGCTGCCGAACGTCTTGCGGCGATGCGTGCGCGTCTTGCCGCACCGTTTTCCCAGCCTGCTGCACAGCCGTCCAAACGCACGACTCCCGTCAACTTCATGGCGCAGTACAAAGAACCGCCCGCCGATTTCCTCGCAACCATCGAGCGCATCAAGGAACATATCTATGCGGGCGACATCTTTCAGGCGGTACCGTCCTTCCGTTTTCGTGAGAAGATCACGCGTCCCGCGTTCCTCTTCTATCGGCGGCTGCGGCAGGTCAACCCCTCGCCCTATATGTTCTACTACAACTTCGGCGAGGTGAAGCTCGTCGGTGCCTCCCCCGAAATGCTGATTAAAGTATCGGGCAGCACCGTCCATACCTATCCCATTGCAGGTACGCGCAAGCGCGGAAAAACGGATGAGGAGGATGCCCTGCTCGCCACAGATCTTCGCTCGGACGAAAAGGAATGTGCCGAGCACGCGATGCTCGTCGATCTTGCACGCAACGACCTCGGACGCATCAGCGTCCCCGGCTCGGTACGTGTGCCGAAACTCATGGAGGTCGAACGCTTTTCCCACGTCTCGCATATGGTGAGCAGCGTCGTCGGCGAGATCGCCCCCGACTATACACCGATGGATGTGCTGCGTGCCACCTTCCCTGCCGGCACGGTCAGCGGCGCACCAAAGCTGCGTGCCATGGAAATCATCCACGAGGAGGAGCACGAGGATCGCGGATTCTACGCCGGCACGGTCGGCTACATGGACTTCCGCGGGAACATGGATATGTGCATCACCCTGCGTACCATGTGCATCGAGAATGACGACACGGCGATCATCCAGGCGGGTGCGGGCATCGTCAAGGACTCCGTGCCCGAGAGCGAATACCTCGAGATCCTGCAAAAGGCGAAGGCACTCTTCGAGGTCGTAGAGGAGGTGGAGAACAATGCTGCTTTTGCTTGACAACTACGACTCATTCACCTACAACGTCTATCAGCTGCTCACGAATCTCGGCGCAGAGGTCGAGGTCATCCGCAACGACGTGACAACCGTCGACGAGATTCGTGCAAAAAAGTACAAGGGCATTGTCATCTCCCCCGGCCCCGGACTGCCGAAGGATGCCGGCATTACGGAGGATGTCATACGCGAACTGGGTACGGAAACACCGATTCTCGGCATCTGCCTCGGACATCAGGCAATCGGCGAGGTGTTCGGCGGCAAAATCGTCCGCGCGAAGGAAATCGTCCACGGCAAGGCATCGCCCATCCGCCACCACGGCACGGGCATCTACCGCAATATCCACGCGGGCACGCAGGTCGCGCGCTACCACTCGCTCGTCATCGAGCGCGAGAGTCTGCCCGACGTGCTTGAGATCACGTGCGACCTCGGCGACGGCACAATCATGGGCGTACGGCACAAGACCCTCCCCATCGAGGGCATCCAGTTCCATCCCGAATCCATTCTGACACACGACGGACGTGCCATGATGGAGAACTATCTCACGGATATTGAGGCATTATGAGTGAAAAGAATTATAATGATATCCTCCTTATCAGCGATCTGGACGGCACGCTGATCCCGCGCTATGAAATGATTACCGAGGAGAATATCCGCGCCATCAACGCATTCACCGCTGCGGGCGGTGCGTTTGCTGCCGCGACGGGACGCACACCGGAGTCCGCGCTTCCCTACCTCGACGGGATCACCGTCAACACACCGAGCATTTTCTTCAACGGCGCAATGCTCAAGGATCTGTCGAAGAATCAGGTGCTTGAGACACGCACGCTGGACGGCGACATCTGGCGCACGTTTGCCGCGCGTGTCCTCTATCAGTTCCCGCGTGCCTGTGTCGAGGTCTATACGGAGGAGCACTGCCATATCCTCACCCCTGAGGAGAACGACGACCCGCGCCTCATGGACGAGTTCTACAACGTCAACCGCACGGAACTCCGCGCAGTCGAACATGAGCGATGGCTGAAGTTCTTTATCTGCGATGCACCGATCAACCTCTCCTTTGTTGAGCGTCTGGCAGAGGAGCTCGGCATTGACAAATGCTCCAATTCGTTCTACTCCGAGGCAAACTACCTCGAGTTCGTCCCGCCCGAGACAAGCAAGGGCGCAATGGCAGAGGTACTGAAGGCGATGCCCGCCTATGCGGGGCGGCGCATCATCGCCTGCGGCGACTATGAGAACGATGTCGAGCTCCTCCGCATGGCGGACATCGGCATCGCTCCCGAGGATGCCTCGGAGGATGCAAAGGAGGCGGCAGACCGCATTGCCTCGCCGTGCAGAGAGCCGATCGTGCCGTGGATCTTGAGAAAAATATTATAATCAGACATACAAAAAGGGGCTGTTGCACGAACGCCCCTATCGACTCGCTGCGCTCGCCACTTCCCCCGTTGCGACGGGGGAAGCTAAGATGCCATAAT
>CALJPB010000189.1 GCA_937981305.1 uncultured Selenomonas sp. | reverse complement strand
TTATCTCGATGGCGGCGATCGTCTTTACCTATGCGGAGCGCAAGATCTGTGCGTTCATCCAGGTGCGCATCGGTCCGAACCGCGTCGGCGGACGCTTCGGCCTTCTCCAGCCCATCGCGGATATGCTGAAACTCATGAGCAAGGAGGATATCATGCCTGCCGGCGCCGACAAGGTGGTCTGGGCTCTCTCGCCCGCACTGCTCTTTGTGCCTGCGGCACTTGTCTATGCGTTCTTCCCGTTCGATGCGGGCGCGGTGCTCGCCGATGTGAATGTGGGCGTGTTTCTGCTGTTCGCTGTCTCGGGGCAGGCGGTTCTGCCGTTTCTCATGGGCGGCTATGCGTCGAACAACAAATACTCGTTCATCGGCGGTATGCGTATTGTCGGGCAGATGCTCAGCTACGAGGCGCCGCTGCTCTTTTCGCTGCTCGGCGTCGTCATGATTACAGGTTCTCTGCGTCTGGACGACATCGTGCAGATGCAGGCGCAGACAAGCTGGTTCATCTTCATGCAGCCGCTTGCGTTCATCATCTTTTTGATCGCGGCGGTCGCGGAGACGAACCGCACGCCGTTCGACCTCGTGGAGGGCGAGTCGGAGATCATCGCGGGACCGTTTACGGAGTATTCGGGTATGCGCTGGGCGCTGTTCTTCCTCGCGGAGTACGCGAACCTCCTGACGGCGGCGATTCTCGCGACGACGTTCTTCCTCGGCGGCTACAGCGGCCCCGGGTTCCTGCCGGGCTTCGTCTGGTTCGGCATCAAGGCGGTGCTCATGGTGCTGCTCATCATGTGGTTCCGCTGGACGTTCCCGCGCACGCGCGTGGATCAGATTCTCACCTTCGGCTGGAAGGTGCTCGTGCCGCTCTCGATCCTCAATGTCTTTTTGACGGGGATCGGGATGTATCTCGTCGGTATTGTCTAAAGGAGGGGCTCTGATGTTTGGAAAAGGCCTCTTGACAGGCATGAGCGTCACATGGAAGCATCTCTGGGGCAAGAAGGAAACGTTCTGCTACCCCGAAGAAAAACTTCCGATGACGGATAATTTCCGCGGGGGAAACCTCGCGATGGACTGGCGCGTCTGCATCGGCTGCTCGATGTGTGCGAATGCGTGCCCGAACAAGGCACTCGATCTTACCATTGTACAGGATGCAAAGAAAAAGCGTCATATGAAGTCCTATGTGCACAAGTCGGGACGATGCCTCTACTGCAATCTCTGCGTGGAGGTCTGCCCCGTCAAGACCCTCGTCTGGGACAAGGACTATGCGATCTCGACGTGGAGCAAGGAGACGATGACCCACGACGCAATGACGGACAAGGATCGCGCGGATCTGGAGGAATTCCTCGCGCAGGTCGAAGTTGAGGCAGCGGAGGAAAAGGCGAAGAAGGAAGCCGCTGCCAAGGCAAAGGCGGAGGCGGCCGCGAAGGCAAAAGCCGAGGCGGAGAAGGCTGCGGCGGAGAATCCGGATGCGGCAAAGCCGGCGGTAGCGGAAAAACCCGCTGCGCCCGCCGATGCGGCAGAAAAAATGGCGGCGGCCAAGGCGGCTGCAGCCAAGGCGGCTGCGGCAAAAGCCGCCGCAGCAAAAGCTCAGGCGGCGGCGAAATCGGCTGAGACCAAGGCGGAGCCTCCCGTCGAAACGAAGGACACGGAGCAGAAAGGAGGGACGGCATGAGTATCATCTTCTATTTTCTTGCGGCGGTGACGATCATCGGTGCGCTCGGTGTCGTCCTGTCCCCGAATGTCGTGCACAGCGCACTGTTTCTCGTCCTTTCCTTTATCGGTGTGGCGGCGATCTACTTCTATATCGGCGCGGAGTTCCTCGGCGCGGTGCAGCTGATGGTCTACAGTGGCGCGGTCGCCGTCCTCATCGTCATGGCGATCATGCTGACGCGGCGCGACTCAATGGCGCAGTCGAATCCCTCGCAGAAGCTCTTTCGCCGCGTGGTGACGGGACTGCTCGCGGGCGGATTCTTCTTCCTCATCGGTCTCGGCATTGTGCTCTCGCCTCTGCCGGGCGGGGAACTTGGCGCGTCTACGGGCGCACAGGAGATTGCGCGGCTGATGCTTGGTACCTATGTGCTGCCGTTTGAAATTGTGGCGGTGCTGCTGCTCGTTGCGATGGTCGGGGCACTTGTCCTCGCGAGGGGAGGGGATACGGCATGATCGGACTTCCGGAACTGCTCTTTGTCGCCGCCGTGCTCTTCTGCATCGGACTTTACGGTCTGCTCACGCGGCGCGGCATCATCCCGATCCTCATGTGCGTGGAACTGATGCTCAATGCGGTGAACATCAACCTCATCGCATTTGACCGCTTCTATGCGCACAATATGGAGGGACAGCTCATGGCACTCTTCTCGATTGCGGTTGCTGCTTCCGAGATTGCCGTCGGGCTTGCCCTCGCATTCCGTCTGTATCAGATCCGCTTCACGACGAATGTCGATGAACTGGATACGCTCAGAGATTAGGGGAGGGGAGCGATATGTTTACATTTGCACTTACCCATGCCTATCTGATCCCACTCTTCCCTGCGCTGGCATTTCTCATCATCGGGCCGTTTACGCGGCAGGAGAAAAATCTCTCCGCGGTGATCGCGATTACAATGATGTCACTCGCGTTCGCGTTCTCCGTCTTCGTCGCGCTTGCCACCGTGAACTATCAGATCACGATGAACGATCCGTATGTGATGAAGGCGCTCTGGGCGCAGATCGGCGATGTGAAGCTGACAATGGGCGTGCTCATCGACCCGCTCGCGGCGATGATGCTCGTCATTGTGACGCTCGTCTCGCTGCTCGTCTACATCTACTCCGTGAGCTACATGGAGCACGACGAGGGGATGGGGCGTTTCTTCGCGTTCATCTCGCTGTTCTCGGCATCCATGCTCGGGCTTGTCGTCTCGGTCAACTTCCTCCAGCTTTACGTGTTTTGGGAGGGGGTCGGACTTTGCTCGTACCTGCTGATCGGGTTCTACTATCACAAGGTATCGGCGCGTGAGGCGGCGAAAAAGGCGTTCATCACAACGCGCATCGGTGACTTCGGGATGCTGGTCGGCATCCTGCTCGTACAGATGGTGTTCGGGACGATGGACTTCATCGAGCTGCGCATGCTCGTGCCGCCGTACGTCCTCGTCGCGGGGACGGGCTTCCTGACGGTCATTGGACTCCTGCTCTTTATGGGACCGATCGGAAAGTCGGGTCAGTTCCCGCTGCACGTCTGGCTGCTCGACGCGATGGAAGGTCCTACACCTACATCGGCGCTCATCCATGCGGCGACCATGGTCGCTGCGGGTGTCTATCTCGTCGCGCGCGCGTTCTTTATCTTCAGTGAATCTCCCTTCGTCATGGACTTTATTGCAGGGCTCGGTGCATTCACGGCGCTCTTTGCCGCGATCATCGCCGTGACACAGCGCAAGTTCAAGTCGGTGCTTGCCTACTCGACGATCAGTCAGCTCGGCTATATGATGCTCGCGGTCGGTGTCGGCGCGTTCTCCGCCTCGATGTTCCACCTCATGACGCACGCCTTCTTCAAGGCGATGCTCTTCCTCTGTGCGGGTGCCGTCATGCACGCACTGCACGATGAGACGGACATCACGAAGATGGGCGGGCTCTGGAAGAAGATGCCGCTGACGTTCGCAGCGATGCTCGTCGGCGTACTCGCCATTTCGGGGATTCCGCCGTTCTCGGGCTTCTTCTCAAAGGATGAGATCCTCGCGGCGGTTATGCACGCAAGTACGCCGCTCTATGTGATGGCGACATTTACCTCGTTCCTCACGGCGTTCTACATGGCGCGTCTGCTCATCATCGCATTTCTCGGTGAGAGCCGCAGCCCGCACGAGGCGCACGAGGTCGACGCATTCATGCGCTGGCCGATGATTATGCTCATCCTGCTCACCATTGTGAGCGGCGCGTGGGGGTATTTCGGCGGGTTCTCCGTCTGGATCAACGAAGGCGTTCCGCATCATGAGACGATTGACTGGACGGTTGCGGGAACGAGCACCGTGCTTGCACTCATCGCCTTTGCCGCCGCCTATCAGATCTACGGGCGGCACAGCCTGCGGTCGGCGATGCAGGCTCGGAGCTTCGGCTTCCTGTACCGTGTTGTTTACCACAAGTTCTACATTGACGAACTTTACGGGTACTTCCGTGAGCGTCTCGTCTACGGCACGGCTCTCATCCTGAAATGGGTCGATGAGAAGATCTTCGACAACATTATGATCGGCTTGGGAGCGTACGCGCTCGCTACGAGTGACCTCCTCACGGAGTCCGCGAACGGTCAGGCACAGCGGTACGTCGTCGTGTTCTATACGGGCGTTCTGATTCTTCTGTGCTACGCCCTCTATTGGGCGGTTCAGATCATCGCCTACTGGGGAGGTGCTTTCCGATGATGACATTTCCGATTCTCTCGGTCATCCTCCTGACCCCGCTCGCGGCGGCGCTCATCATTGCTCTGCTGCCGGGACGACTGCACGATACGATCCGTCAGCTCTCGGCGTTTGCGATGATGGTCGCAACTCTGCTGACACTCTTTGTCTATGCGGACTATGATATGGCGCGCGGCGGGATGCAGTACACGGAGTACATTCCGTGGATCACGGATCTTGGCGTTGCATATTCGCTCGGTGTTGACGGGATCTCGTTGCCCATGCTGCTCCTATCGAGTGTCGTGGGACTTGCCGCAATCTACAGCTCGTGGAATATAGAGAAGCGTGTGAAGGAGTATTTCGTGCTCCTCCTCATCGTGATTGCGGGCGTGTCAGGAGCCTTCCTCGTGCGCGACCTCTTCTTCTTCCTCGTGCTCTGCGAGATGGTCGTCATCCCCGCGTATTTGATGGTGCTCATCTGGGGCTCGTCGGAGCGCGTGAGCAAAGAGCACGCGGCGATGAAGATGACGATCTTCCTGCTCGTCGGCTCCGCGTTCATGCTGCTCGGCGTGCTCCTCCTGTATGTGAGTGCGTACGAGTCGGGGATGCGCACGTTTGATTTTGAGTCGCTTGCCGCTGCCGCTCTCATGGGCAATATCTCGTGGGAGGTGCAGGTCACGGCGTTCTTCCTTCTGCTCGTTGGGTTCGGGTCGCATCTGTCGATGTTTCCGTTCCACATCTGGTCGCCCGACGGTTATGCGGGCGCACCAACGGCGATCTCGATGATCAACGCAGGGGTACTGAAAAAGATCGGAGGCTACGCGCTCATCCGCATCGGCTTCTTCATTCTGCCGCTCGGTGCGAAGTTCTGGGCTCCCCTGATCGCTGTGCTCGCGATGATCAACGTTATCTACGCATCCTACATTGCGCTCGCGCAGCGCGACATCAAGTACATGATCGCGTACTCCTCGGTTTCCCACATGGGCTATGTCCTGCTCGGCTTTGCGGCTCTGAACGTCGTGAGTGTGAGCGGCGCGGTTGCCTACATGGTGGCGCATGGCATCATGCTCGCGCTCTTCTTCTCACAGGTAGGCTATGTCTATGAGAAGACGGAGCTGCGCAGCGTCGGCGACCTCTGGGGACTGGCACATCATATGCCGCACATCACGGTCGGCTTCATGCTCGCGGGGCTCTGCTCGCTCGGCCTGCCGGGGCTGATCGGCTTTATCCCGGAGTTCACGATCTTTGTCGGCATCATCGAGGTCTATCCCGTGATCGCCGTGATCGCCGTTTCGGGTATCATCTTCACGGCATTCTACGTCCTGCGTATGCTTGCACGCGTGCTCTTCGGACCGCGGGTGGAGCGGTTCGCAAAATTCCCCGATGAGCGCAAGATTGATGTCGTTCCGCTCGTCGTGCTCGGCGTGTTCCTCGTCGGCTTCGGCGTGTTCCCGGGGCTCCTCATGGATGTGGTGGATACGGGCGTTGCCCCGCTTGGGCCGCTCTTTGAGCTGATTCAGGATGCACCGACAATCATAGGAGGTGGGCACTGATGCTGCAAGCGATGAATTTTGCTGCGATCTCCGTTGAGATCGGGATCGCCGCGCTGATGGCGGTGGTGCTCATCACCGATCTCGTCCTCAAAAAGGACGCGCCGCGCTGCCCCGTGGTCTGGCTGACCGTTGCAGGGCTTCTCGGTGTGCTCGCGCTTGCCGTGGGCATGTACCCGCCCGACGGCGGTGCGACCGCATTCTATGCAGGTCTTTACATCGTCGATGGCTACTCCGTATTCTTCAAGATTCTCTTCATCATCGGGATTCTCTCGACCGTGATCTTTGCGGCGGACTATGTGGAGCAGACACTCAGGCACAAGGGGGAGTTCTATCTGCTCCTCCTCTCGGCGCTGCTCGGCATGTGCGTCCTTGCCTCGGCGAACGATCTCATGACGGCGTTCGTCGGGCTTGAGCTGATGACGATTTCGTTCTACGGGCTCGTTGCAATTCGTACGGATTCGCCGCTCTCGGCGGAGGCGGGCATCAAGTATCTCGTCTTTGGCTCCGGTTCGACGGCGGTGCTGCTCTACGGCATGAGCCTCGTCTACGGAATGACGGGGACGATGGTATTCCAGAACATTGCGCAGGGGCTTGGGCTCGTGTTCTCGCTCGGGCTGATCGGCGTGGTCTTTATCCTTGCCGGTTTCTTCTTCAAGCTCTCGATCATCCCGTTCCACCTCTGGGCACCGGATGTGTACGAGGGTGCCCCCGCACCCGTGACGGCACTTCTTGCGATGTGCTCGAAGGCGGCGGGCATTGCGATCCTGCTGCGTGTGCTCTTTGTGGCATTCCCGTTCCTCTCGGCGTACTGGGCGCATCTGCTCGCAATTCTTGCGGCGGTCTCGATGGTCGGCGGAAACCTCATGGCATTTCGCCAGACGAATATCAAGCGTATGCTCGCGTACTCGTCGATTGCACAGGCGGGCTACATGATGACGGCGATGGTCGCGACGAATGCGGCGGGCATCAAGGCAGTCCTCTTCTATGCGATGGTCTACGTCTTCGCCAATGTCGGCGCGTTTGTCACGGTGTCCTATCTTGAGATGAAGCGCGGCGGCGCGGACTTTGAGAGTGTACGCGGACTTGCGAAGGACTCGCTGCTGCCGGCGGGCATCCTGATGGTTGCTCTGCTTACGATGGCGGGCATCCCGCCGACGGCGGGC
>CALJPB010000188.1 GCA_937981305.1 uncultured Selenomonas sp. | reverse complement strand
TATGAGGAACAGCATGAACGAACACCATCTCATTCTCCCCGCACTCCGCGCCGTGCTGCCCTGCCATACGCGGCAGGAAATTGTCTGCATCGGCGGCGGACGCCCGCCCGCAGCAGATTGGCTATCCCGACTCGTCGCAAAGGAGGCAGAGAAAACAGCCCCCATCTGGGCGATTGATCGCGGTGTGAATATCTGCCGCGCGTTGCAGCTGTCCCCCGCCCTCCTCATCGGCGACGGGGACAGTGCCGACGCAGACGCATGGACATGGGCAGTCGATCAGGGCGCAAAATTACACTCCTTCCCGCCCGAAAAGGATTTTACGGATACGGAGCTTGCCCTTCAAATTGCCGCAGACCAGTACACCCACCCGCTCGTTATTTTGACGGCGGCATTTGGCGGACGGCTCGACCACCTCATGGGTACCGCCGCCGTCGCCGCACACACTGACATTCCCTGCGTACTTGCGGACGAGCGCGAAACACTTTTCTATCTCCATATGGGCGAATCGCTCACCGTAACCTGCGACACGCCCCCGCGTGCCATCTCCCTCCTCCCCTTTACGGAGGAATGCACGGGCGTAACAACGTACGGTCTGTATTGGGAACTGCGGGATGCGTGCATTACAAATCGTGCATCACTTGCAATCAGCAACGTGCTCGCACGCGAAAACACAAAAAACACGTTTACCGTCTCCATCAAGAGCGGCGTTCTCGGCGTTTATCTCTGCCATAAAGAATAAAGGAAGTTTTCATTGAATATTAACATCCCACAATCCTATTTCAGCAAACTCATGCGCGCCGTCGTGGAGTTCGAACTGATCGAGCAGGGCGACCGTATCTTGATCGGCGTATCGGGCGGCAAGGACAGCATCTTTCTCACCTACGCACTCGCCATCCTGCGCGAGCGTCTGAAAAGAGATTTTACCATCGCGGCATTCACCGTCAATCCGCAGTTCGACGATCCCTTTGACACCGATGCGATTGCGGCATTCTGCAAGCAGCTCGATGTTCCCTACGAGGTTGTGGATGTCGATATCGCAGGCGCGATTGCAGAGCAGGATGACAAAAGCCCCTGCTTTACCTGCGCGTTCTTTCGGCGCGGCGCAGTCAACCGCTATGCCGCAGCGCACCAAATGAATAAGGTCGCCTACGCGCATCACCATGACGATGCCGTGGAGACCTTTCTCATGAGTCTGTTCTACTCGGGGCAGTTGAACACGTTCCGTCCCAAAACCTATCTCGATAAGACGGACATTACCGTTATCCGCCCCCTCGTCTACTTCCGCGAGCAGGAAATCATCGACGCGATCCAATACCACGGCTTCACGCCGATCCCCTCGCCCTGCCCGCACAACGGCAACACCACACGCCAGACCGTCAAGGAACTGATCGAAACGCTCGGCAGGGATAATCCGAACCTCTACAACCACCTCGCCGCAGGGATGCGTGAGGGTGCACTCGGCGAACTCTGGCCGGCGAGCAAGACACGCAAGGAGATGGAGCGCACCTACCGTGCCTTTATGGCGAAGGAATAGCACTCAGCCAAAGCACTCCTCCACCAGCTCTGCGAGCCGTCCCTCCTTCGCCGCCTGTGCCGCGTCCGCCTGCACAAAGTTGCGCGTCTCCGCACGCATCGCCGCATCGAAGCCCAGAATGTAGTTCGTCGCGATGAGGTAGATGATCCGCGTCGGTGCCATCCCATAGACCTGATGCTGCAGAATATGTCGAATACGCTCCGCGTCATTCGGGTATTCTGCTTTTATTTTGTCCGAGTGATAGAGCCGCTTCACAATCTCCGTGATATAGAGCCCCGACTTCATATAGAGATCGGCAAACGTGTGCGTCGGATCGTCATAGCAGCCGGGATTCTCCCGTTCGAGCGCGTCCACCATCTGCCGTACAACACGGCGCGGCGTAAAGATCTGATTCGTCTTCTGCGGCGGGATATAGTCGAAGATATCCTCGGTATGCCCCTCGTCGAAGTAGTTCGCCAGCTCCTCTTTCTTCCGCCAGAACTCGGCGATTGCGTCGTTAAAGACCACCTCATCGAAGATATGACCCGCAAACTGCTCCTCTGCGCCCGTCTCCGGATTCCGATACGTTCCGCCATCACGCAGAAAGCGAAAATCCTCCTCGCTGATGCCCGTAACCTCCTCGAACACATCGTCATCCGTATAGTCGTCGAAATTCGCGAGCGTCATGTTCTCATCGCCATACGCCATGATAAAGCTCGGAATCGTCCGCGAGAATCCGCGCAGCCGCGCACGCACCTCATCCTCCACCGTGCGCTTCTTCTCCTCCGCCTTCACACGCTCCATGCGCTCCACGAGTTCGGCGGGCTTGTTCTCGATCGTCTCCTTGACCACGACCGCCGCCGATGCCTTGAGCGCGTCCAGTGCCTCGGCAATGCGTGCATCAAAACTCTCCTCCGCCGCCTGCACCTCCGCCTGCGTCTCGGCGATGGAACGCTGACGCTCCAGCTCCGCCCGCGCGATCTTCTCCTCCTGCACATAGTCCCCGCGCAGCTCCTCAAGCCGCCGATCAATCTCGCGCTCCGTATGCTCCAAGAGACGCTTCCGCACACCTGCCTTGACCTCGTAGGCATCCGCCACAGGCGCGACAATCTCCGTGCGCACCTTCTCCTTCACCGTCGCCGCAAGCCGCTCCATCGATGCCTGCACCGCCGCAGCCCCGTCGCTCACCGAGATGCGGTCAATGTGCGGCGCGATATGCTCCTCGATCTCAGCATAGTGCTTCGCACCAAAAATATCCCGCGTCTGTCCGATCACAATCTCATTGGAGATCGCCACATCACCGTTCTCATCCACCGCAACGGACGAGAGATCATCGAGCGGCGGCGCATTGTTTTTGCGCGTCTCCTCCTGCGCCGGCGTCAGCTTCTCCATGATCTCCCGCACAATCGCAGGCGCACCGAAGACATTCCCGATGTTCTGAAACAGGAAGTTTGACAGAAAACCGCGCCGTACCACCTCCGTGCTCTTGAGCCTTCTCGGAATGGACAGAACCTGCGCCGCATCCAGCTGCACCATACGCCCCGCATCATCCTCGCCAAGCACGGGGAAGAAGTTCAGCAGACGGCGGATATTCGTCTCACGCGCCGCCCCCGTTCCGCGTCCGTCGGCAGTCTCGGGCGAGAGATTGTTTGCGAACTCGTCAAAGATGATGAGCGTTCGTGCGGGGTCGAAGTCAAAGACATACGCCCGCTCCTTACGCATCCGCTGCCCGTTTTCCGCTGTCAGGACACACGGATTCTGCGCACGAAATGCCGCCTGCATATAGGAGGATGGACTCTGCAGATTGCACAGCATCAGCACGCCGCACCACTCCGGGATCGTCACACCCACCGTCAGCTGCCCCACACTCAGCGTAATCGTCCGTGCGTGTTTACGGATTGTCTCGCGCACACGGTCATACGCCGCATCATTCGCACGTACATCATCGAGCGCACCGTCCCCCGCTGCGAGCACAACCTCATAGTCCCGAAAGACGGGATCTTCCCGCAGCAGCCGCGCCAGAGCCTTTGCACTCGCAACGCGGTTCAGCAGCCAGAGCGTATGCGGCAGCTCCCTCCGCAGTTCCTCCGTCGAGAACGGATATTTTTCATTCGTACGGAGTGCATGAAGGAACTTCCGAATCTCCGCCTCATGGACGAATCGCCCACCCTCATTTGTGGCAAAGAACTCGTTCAGATCAAACGCATAGTCCACGCTCTCATCATCGAGCTCCATCCCCTGCCGCAGATCCTCTGCAATCATCGGCGAGAGCTGATACGTGAACATCGAGAGCTGCGGCAGCGGCTCATAGGGGTTGTACCCGTCCCCCGCCCAGTGCGCCTTTGCCTCCTGCTCGTCCGCATACGACCAGTTGTAGATCTGATCCGCCGCGAACTGCGCACTTGCGAGTGCCTTGAACGGTGTCCCCGAGAGATAGAGCGTATGCGCACGATGAATCTGACGAAACGCACGCTCCGTGCGCATCGTATCCACGCCCTCCTGCGCCTCATCCACGATGAGAAGATCAAAGGAGAGCTCGCTCATCCAGCGCAGCTTGTCAATATCCCCGCCAAAATAGCGCGAGCCCTTGAGCCCCTGCAGGGACTCAAACGCCACCATGCCGATCTCCTCCACATTCGGCAGCGACGTATATGCCTCGCGGGTAAGAACGCCTGCACGAGAGCGCAGAGCCTCCGTATCCGAGACAAAGGCGAGCTCGCCGCGCCACGCAATGAAGCGGTGAAAATCCTCCGCCCACGCGTTTGCAATGCTCGGACGGTTCGTCACGATCAGCACCTTCGTAAAGCCCATCCTGCGGATGAGATCGTATGCGGTTAGCGTCTTTCCAAAACGCGGCTTCGCATTCCAGAGGAACTCCGTCCCGCCACTCCTGAAGTAGTCCGCCGTCATCTGCACAGCGTCCTCCTGCTCGCGGCGCAGCTCGTATGTATGTTTTTCCGCTGTCTGGGGTTCTTTGCGGCTCGCAAAACGATGAAAATGTCCGAGCAGCGTCATACCGTCCGCATGAAACCACTCCGTATGCGGCTCACGCGCCACCTGCAAAGACTCCAAATAGGCATGAAAATCGTGGTCGGTGAAGTATTCGCCCGAGCTGTCCTTATACATTGCATTATCCGCCCACGCGAGTTCCCAGTGAATATGCGCCGTATGCGTCTGCTGTGCGATTCGCTTCTCGACGGACTGCCGCTCCGTATAGCCGACCTTCGTCCATCCGTCGTGATAGGAGATGCCCGGCGTATTGTAGGCGTAGATCATCGGCACGACGCGGGCAAAGGGCTGAATCTGAACCGCCATCACGCCATCTCCTTTACATGGGACTCGATAAAGGCAATCTCCTCCGCCGAGAGTCCGTACTTCGCATAGAGCTGTCGGTCAATCTCCGCAATGGACTGTGACCAGTCAATATCCGAGGAGGAGGAAAAATCTTGGAGGGGGACATAAATCCATTTTGATTTTGGGTTATGCTGCGTAACTTTAAGTACACCAAGCATGGCACGCGCAAATTTACTCTTAACATATTTCAGACAATTCGCTGCCTCTCGTTCTGTCGCAAATGCACCAATGCTTAAGAAGGTTTCAGTAGCCCCTATGAGGGGAGCCCCTATGAGGGGAGCCCCTATGAGGGGCGTACTTAGCACCTCCCCTAACGCTCCAGAACCGTTTGCAGCGGGTACAAACACCTTGAACGCATAAAAACTATCCGGTAGGTCGTGATAATCCAGTTGTGCCCAATACCAGACCCGCTTTCCTTTCACCAAGCCTAAAAATTGTCCGTATTCTTTTTCACTGTCAGGCTTTGTCTCATAGTAAACAATGTTTTTCAACTTGTTGAAGACATTCGCTTTCAAATCTTTTTTATGTCCTTTGGATTGAATATTCTCGATTTCGGGATGTTCTTTCAGTGCCAAGTCCGATATTTGATATGAGCCATACCCTGTTATAACACTCGCTAAAAATTTATTTGCACTTGAGCGAACTTTATGGAGAATACTATTTAACTCGGGAAATGGCGTAAATGTTCCAATCGGCTCAAATGTTTTTCGTTCATTGCAATATGTAATAGCAACCCCGCCTTTGATATCCGTATTAGGAAATATCTTT
>CALJPB010000187.1 GCA_937981305.1 uncultured Selenomonas sp. | reverse complement strand
GATCTTGCGGCGCTGTGGGCACTGCTCGGTGAGATGACGCGGGATGCGGCGCGTCCGCTCTTCACCATCGGCGGCGCGGCGTGCTATCGTCTCCTGCTGCCCTATGTGTGCCGCGCCCATGTGACGCGTCTTACGGGGGATTATGACGCAGATGTCTTTCTGCCGCCGCTCGATGGTTTTGCTCGGACAGAGTTGCGGCGCGGAGAACACTGTATGTTTGAAATTTACGAGAGAATTTAGCATGGCAAAGAAAATTTTCAAGAACGATTGGCAGGAGCTTCTCGCGGATGAGATGGCACAGCCCTACTATCGGGAACTGCGGCAGTTTCTCATCGAGGAGTACCGCACGAAGCGCATCTATCCCGATATGTTTGCGATCTTCAACGCGCTGCACTATACGAGCTTTGCGGATACGAAGGTCGTCATTCTCGGGCAGGATCCGTACCACGGCGACGGGCAGGCACACGGGCTTTCGTTCTCCGTGCAGGTCGGCATCGAGCCGCCGCCGTCCCTCCTCAACATCTACAAGGAAATGCAGGACGATCTCGGTATCGCGCCGCCCGCACACGGCTGCCTTATCCCGTGGGCAAGGCAGGGCGTGCTGCTCCTCAATACGGTACTGACCGTACGCGCACACGCAGCGGCATCCCATGCGGGGCATGGCTGGGAGCGATTTACCGACCACATCATTCGACTGCTCGGTGCGCGTGAGCGTCCACTCGCCTTTATCCTCTGGGGAAGTCCCGCACGGAAGAAGCGCAGCCTTATCACGAATCCGCGCCATCTCATTGTCGAGTCGCCGCACCCAAGCCCGCTCTCGGCACACCGCGGCTTCTTCGGCAGCCGTCCGTTTTCACGCGTCAATGATTTTCTCATCGGGGCGGGCGAGACTCCGATCGCGTGGCAGCTGCCGCCGGCGGAGGAGATAGAGGCATGACTTTGCATATAACGGAAAGGTGTTTATCATGAAATTTTCATCCCTGCGCAGCATCTGCGCACTCGGGCTGCTTGCCTGTCTTGGCGGATGCAGTGCGCCCGCTGCGAGTTCGGCGGAGATGCCGCATGAGATTGTTCAGAAGAACAGCACTGCGGACGGTCAGAAGGAGATCTATCTCGCGGGGGGCTGCTTCTGGGGCACGGAGCTCTATGTTGACCTCGTATATGGTGTGATCTCTGTCGAGAGTGGTTATGCGAACGGTATGACCTCACATCCCTCCTATCGTGCCGTGTGCAGCGGCAGTGGTCATGCGGAGGCGGTTCATGTTGTCTATGACCCGCGCGTCGTTTCTCTCGACGAGATCCTAACGGCGTTTTATGACTCCATTGACCCGACCGCAGTGGATCGGCAGGGCAACGATGTTGGTCGACAATATCGCTCGGGCATCTACTATGTGCCAAATGCGGACGGCAGTGAGAGCGATGATGCCCGTGTGATACGAGCCTCCCTCGATGCATTGCAGAAGCGCATCGGAAAGCCCGTTGCGATTGAGATGGGCCCGATTGTGAACTTCTATCGCGCCGAGGAGGATCATCAAGCGTATCTTGAAAAACATCCGAATGGGTACTGCCATATCTCGCCTGCCCTCATCGCGCAGATGCGCGAGAAACGCGCTGCTGCGGAGCGAGCGGGGAAGCAGCCGACGCGCATCTTTGCAAAGCCCTCGGATGCCGAACTCAAGGAGCGTCTGACAGGGATTCAATACGCCGTTACGCAGCAGAAAGCGACCGAGCCCGCGTTCCGCAACGAATACGATCATGAATTCCGCGAAGGAATTTACTGTGACATCACGACGGGCGAGCCGCTCTTTATCTCAACGGACAAATACGATTCCGGCTGCGGTTGGCCGGCATTCTCGCGCCCGATTGACAGCGCACTCATCGCCGAGCACGAGGATCGCTCCTATGGCATGGTGCGCACCGAGGTGACAGCATCGAACAGCGGCGCACATCTGGGGCACGTCTTTGATGACGGGCCTGCAGCGACGGGCGGTCTGCGCTACTGCATCAACAGTGCCTCTCTGCGCTTTATTCCGAAGGAGGACATGGAGCGCGAGGGATATGGTGACTATCTCTATTTGCTGGAGAAATAAATGATTCGCAAAAATCAGAGGTGTTGAGAGAATTCGTAAAATATCTTTTCGACGTATTGACAAGCCATTCATCCAATGGTATCTTTATCGAAGTCTTGAAAAACTTTATAGCATTGGATCAGGTACGAATGTTTAATAGAAAATCCGGTAAGGAAGCTATTTCCAATGAAGCCGGAGCGGTCCCGCCACTGTAACAGTGAGCTGCCTGCATGGAACTACCAACGGTATTTCCGAGAATGTCACTGGGGATATCCCCGGGAAGGCGCAGGTGAGCGATGAACTGGAGCCAGGAGAACTGCCTGATTAACAATCGCCGTTTGACCTGCGAGTGATGGGGATGGGGATTCAGATTCTTCTGTTGTGTGTAAATTAAGCCCTCTTCTGCTTTGGCAGGAGGGGCTTTTTACTTACCCGTATGCTTTGAGGTTTTTTAAAATATGAACATGGTGCATGGAGAGCACGAAAAAGAAAGGTGAAAAAGGGTTATGACG
>CALJPB010000186.1 GCA_937981305.1 uncultured Selenomonas sp. | reverse complement strand
TTCGAGCGCAGCAAGGCGTTCGGCTTCGTCACGCCCGACAGCGCGAAGATCGGGCGCGACATCTTTATTTTGAAAAAGGATTTCGGCGGGGCAAAGACGGGCAGCAAGGTCGTCGTCGAGATTACGAAGTGGCCGGAGGAGCGCCGCAGCGCCGAGGGGCGCGTCATCGAGGTGCTCGGCAGGACGGGCGACCCGGGGGTCGACGTGCTCGCCGTCATGCGCGCCTATGACCTCGACGCGAACTTCCCGCCCGCCGTGGCGGAGGCAGCCGCGCACTGTCCGACGCATCCGCTGCCCGAGGAGTATGAGGGGCGGCGCGACCGCCGCGATTTCCCCATTGTCACTATCGACGGCGAGGATACGAAGGACATCGACGACGGCATCTATGCATATGAGAAGGACGGCGGCTTCTTCCTCGGCGTCTACATCGCCGATGTGAGCCACTACGTCCGCGCGGGCGAGCCGCTCGATGTGGAGGCGGCGCGGCGCGGGACAAGCGTCTATCTCGTCGACCGTGTCATCCCCATGCTGCCGCGTGAACTCTCGAACGGTATTTGCAGTCTGAACGAGGGCGTTGACCGCCTTTCGATGGCGTGCGAGATGGAGATCGGCACGGACGGCGAGGTGCGGAGCTACGAGATCGTGCCGTGCGTCATTCACGTTGCACGTCGCCTTACCTACACACTCGTGAACAAGGTGCTTGCGGGCGAGGAGCCGTTTGTCTCGGACAACGAGGACATCCGCCCGATGATGGAGACCCTGCGCCGTCTGCGTGAGGCACTGCGTGCAAAGCGGCATCGGCGCGGGTCGATCGACTTCGAGCTGCCCGAGATCAAGGTGAAACTCGACGCTGAGGGGCATCCTGTCGCGCTCGTGAAGCGCATGGGCTCAATCGGCGAGTCCATCATCGAGGAGTGTATGCTCATCGCAAATGAGACCGTCGCGCGCCATATGGATCTGAAGGAGGAGCCCTTCGTCTACCGTGTCCACGAGACGCCGAACGCGGAGAAGATCGAGCGCTTCCGGAGCCTCCTTGCCGCGCTCGGGCTGCGCCTCCACATCGACGAGGACGGCAAGGTGCAGCCGCGCGACATCCAGGCGGTGCTCGACCGCGTGAAGGGCGCGCCCGAGGAGCGCATCATCGGCGCTGTCGCGCTGCGCTCCATGCAGCAGGCGCGCTATGCGACGGCGAGTCTCGGACATTTCGGGCTTGCCGCGCGCTACTATACGCATTTCACCTCACCCATCCGCCGCTATCCCGACCTCCTTGTCCATCGCCTCCTGCGCGAGACGTTTGCCACGGGGCATATCGCGGCGGAGAAACGCGAGCGTCTGCGTGCGCTCCTCGCGGAGAAGATCGTGGACGGCGTTCTAATTACAAAGGAGGAAAATGTCCACTATTTCAGCGGCTTTCGCGGAGACTCGACCGCGCTCCTTGTGACCCCCGAGCGACTTGTGCTCGTCACGGACAGCCGCTATACGGAGCAGGCTGCGGCAGAGGCTTCACTCTATGAGGTCGTCGAGCAGCGTGACGGGTTGTATCAAAAAGTGGCAGACCTTGCAGCGGACGCGGGTGTTGTCTCCCTTGCCTTCGAGGGCGGTGCACTTGTGTACGACCATGTCGTGAAACTGCGCGGCTTCCTTGGCGACATTCCTCTGGATACGCCGCTGAATCTGGATCTGCTCCGTCAGGTGAAGGATGCGGACGAGATTGCGCTCATCCGCCGCGCGTGCAAAATTGCTGACGCGGGCTTTGTCCATATCCTTTCATACATTCAGCCGGGTATGACGGAGATGGAGGTTGCGGCGGAGCTCGAGCATCATATGCGTACGCTCGGATCGGAGCGTCCCGCGTTCCAAACCATCATCGCCTCGGGTGTGCGCGGCAGCCTGCCGCATGGTGTTGCGAGCGATAAGGTGATCGCGCACGGCGAGCTCGTGACGATGGATTTTGGCGCGGTCTATGCGGGCTATCATTCGGATATCACGCGTACCATCTGCGTGGGGCGGGCGGACGCACGGCAGCGTGAACTCTATGATGCGGTTCTCACGGCACAGCAGCGTGCGCTGGCAGCACTGCGCCCCGGCGTGACGGGCATCGAGGTCGACCGTGTGGCGCGCGATTATCTCGCGGAGCACGATCTCAACCAGTATTTTGGGCACGGGCTTGGGCATAGTCTCGGCCTTGAGATCCACGAGGAGCCGCGTCTCTCGAAGGCGGGCAGGGATGTTTTACAGCCGAATATGCTCATTACGGACGAGCCGGGCGTCTACCTTCCGGGGTGGGGCGGCATCCGCATCGAGGACACCGTCCTCATCACGGCGGACGGCGCAGAGCCTCTCACGCGTGCATCAAAAGAATTTATTGAAATCTGCACATAAAACCGCTATAATATTTAAGGAAGCACTGATAAATTCAGCCCATCATCTTGGCGCATCCTTTTCGCCCTGCCTGTGTCAACAAATCCTCCACATAGCCTTTGCTATGCGTCCGGTTTGTTTCCTTGGCAGGACAAAAATTCTGCACCAATCTGACGGACTTCATTTTATCAGCGATTCCTTAGGGAAGCACTGATAAATTCAGCGATTCCCACAAGAATATGGATTGTATGGAGGAACGAATAATATGATTAACAGCACCGATTTCCGCACCGGCCTCACCATTGAATACGATGGGGGCGTCTGGCAGATTGTTGATTTCCAGCACGTAAAGCCGGGGAAGGGTGCCGCGTTCGTCCGTACGAAGATCAAGAACGTGGAGACCGGTGCTGTGGTTGAGCGTACGTTTAATCCGAACGAAAAGATGCCTGCGGCACATCTTGAGACGCACACGATGCAGTTCCTCTACGAGGCGGACGGCGTCTACACGTTCATGAACACGGAGACCTACGAGCAGTCCGAGCTCTCGCGTGAGCAGCTCGGCGATGCGCTGAACTACCTCATGGAGAACATGGAGGTTGCGATGCAGCAGTTCAAGGGGCGCATCATCGGCATTCAGCTGCCGAACTCCGTGAGCCTCAAGGTTGTCGAGTGCGAGCCGAGCGTCAAGGGCAATACGGCGACGGGCGCGACAAAGATGGCAAAGGTTGAGACGGGCTATGAAGTCCGCGTGCCGCTCTTTATCAATGAGGGCGATGTGCTCCGCATTGATACGCGTACGGGCAACTACATCGAGCGCGCGTAATATTCCTTTCGAATGGAGGATATGAAAATGGACAACGAGAAGAACGCAGTCAAGAAGGAAAACGGGCTGGGCACGATCCGCGTTGCGGATGAGGTCGTCAGCATCATCGCAGGGCTTGCCACGACGGAGGTCGAGGGCGTTGCGGGCATGAGCGGCGGCATTGCCGGCGGCATTGCAGAGATCCTTGGACGCAAGAATTTCTCCAAGGGTGTCAAGGTCGAGGTGGGCGAGAAGGAAGCCGCCGTCGATCTCTATATCATCGTGAAATACGGCATCCGTATCCCTGAGGTCGCACTCGCCGCGCAGGAGAATGTCAAGCGTGCAATCGAGACGATGACGGGGCTCTCCGTGATCGAGGTCAACGTCCATGTGCAGGGCGTCGATTTCCCCGAGGAGGAGCCGAAGGTTGAGGAAGCGCGTGTACGCTGAATGTGAGTGAGGGGCTAAGCGATGGGAATTATAAATCGTCTGCTGCTCCTGCCCTATGTGCTCGTTGTGATGGTACTTTCCATCGCTGTTCTTGCCGTGGCTTTGCACATTGTGCCGGAAAGCATATGGCTGAATGAGTTGCGCTATGCTTTGTCCCGTCAGGAGCTTTTGGCAGTATGCGGGGTGATCTTTCTCGTCAGTCTCAAGCTGTTCTTTGCCGTCTTTGCTCGAACGTCGGTGTCTTCGCGTACCAGCGGCGAGTTTATGGTTGTAGATACACCTGCGGGAGCTGTACAGGTCGCGCTGCCTGCAGTGCGCGGCATCATTGAGCGTGTGGCACTTTCCGTGCAGGGAGTGCGTACGGCGGCGGCGGTGATCTCGGTACAGGATGCGGCAAAGGATACGACTGCGACACCGATGCAGGTGGAGCTCAAGCTCACGCTTGCGGAGCATACGAGCCTGAACGCAGTGTCGGAGGATCTGACTGCGCATGTGCGCCAGGAGCTTCATGATGTACTCGGTGTTTCGGATGTCCCTGTGACACTTCGCGTAACGGAGATCGCGAACAGTGGAACGGCATCGAAACGAACTGTGTCATAATGGGGGGCGTAGCATGAAAGAAAATCTACGGCTTCTCCTGCAGGATCAATGGGAGAACCATTGTGGACGCACGGCGGGACTGCTCATAGGACTGTTGTTCGGGATCTGTGTTTTACTCTTTGGTTTTTGGCAAATCGTGTTCATACTTCTCTGTGCAGGTATTGGCATGGGAATCGGTATGCGTGCAGAGCGTGCCGGCAGTTGGGCGGAGTTGATTGACACGTCTGTACTGAGCCGATTGTTTCGGAGGATGTCATGAGCCGGAGACACGCGCGGGAAGCCGCGCTTATGACACTGTTTCAACTTGAATTTGGTGCGGATGAGGCATCTTCTGAAAATGTAAGTACTCTTGCGATGGATGAGGTTGAGGGGCTGACAGAGAATGATTTGCCCTATGCACATGCTCTGGTGCAGGGAACGCGTTCGCATCTCGTGGAGATTGATGCGGCGATCACTCAACTTGCGAAGGAGTGGAAGCTCCACCGTATGGCGGCTGTGGATCGCAACCTGATTCGTATGGCGTACTACGAAATGCGCTATCAGGAGGAACGCATTGATCCGCCGATTGCCATCAATGAGGCGGTCGAACTTGCAAAAAAATACGGCTCGGACGATGCGCGCCGCTATGTAAACGGGATCCTTGCTGCAATGCAAAAATCTCTTTGAGGAACGACACGTCAAGAAAGAATCCGTTGCGCGAGTGTTTCGTGCAATGGATTCTTTCTTTATCGTTGTGGAAAGGAATTATATGACCGTCCACTCTGTTACAGATGTGACGCGATACATCAAGAGCATGTTCGAGGGGGAGGAAATTCTCTCGGATCTCCTGATTCGCGGTGAGGTTTCCAATTTCAAACGATACCCTTCGGGACATTGCTACTTTACGCTCAAGGATGCGGGAGCAAGTATGAAATGCGTTATGTTCAACGGCTATGCGCGAAATCTGCGCTTTACGCCGGAGAACGGAATGCAGGTGATTGCGGGCGGCAGTGTGTCCGTTTATGAGCGCGACGGCGTTTATCAGCTCTATGTGAACGCACTGACACCGGAAGGTGTCGGAGCTCTTTCGCTTGCCTTTGAGCAGCTCAAGGATAAGCTGTACGCAGAGGGGCTGTTTGATGAGGCGCATAAGCAGCCGCTGCCGCGCTTTCCGCGTCGGATCGGGATTGTTACCTCGTCTGCAGGTGCGGTTCTGCGCGATATTCACAAGGTGGCAAAGCGTCGCTGGCCGGCGGTACAGCTGATTCTTCATCCCGTGCTCGTGCAGGGGTCGGAGGCAGCGGGACAGATTGCGGCGGCGATCCGCTTTTTCAACGAGAAATATCCCGTAGATGTCCTCATTGTGGGGCGCGGCGGCGGCTCGGCGGAGGATCTCTGGGCGTTCAATGAAGAACCTGTTGTACGGGCAATCTATGACTCGCGGATTCCGGTGATCTCTGCTGTCGGGCATGAGACGGATACGACGCTTGCGGACTTTGTCAGTGATCGCCGTGCGGCGACCCCGTCACAGGCGGCAGAGTTCGCCGTGCCGGACGCGGCGGAGCTGCGCCAGTACGCTGCGGGGCTTCTTGTACGGCTTCACGCAGGGCGCACGCGTCAGATGGAGCAGCATAAAGCGCGGATCAGAGCACTTGTGGAGCGTCCCTGGTATCGGAATCCGAAGCTCCTGCTTGCGGATTCGGTGCAGCGCGCAGACCGTGCCGTGGACCGCCTTCACCGCGCGGCAAAGGACGGGCGCACGAACGCGCGTCATCGTCTTGAGCTTGTGCTGAAGCGTCTCGAACTCCTGAATCCCGTGCAGATTCTGTATCGTGGATTCAGCGTGGTCGAAAAGGATGGGCGGACAGTGACACGGTCGAAGAATCTTGCGGCCGGCGATCATCTGAGCATCACATTTGCGGATGGAAAAGTATCTGCCGTGGTTGCGGCAAAGGAGAAACAGCATGGCGCGAAAAAAAGAGATGGCATTTGAGGAAGCACTTGGCGCATTGGAGCAGATTGTTGCGGAGATTGAGACGGGAGAGCTGTCCCTTGCCGATCTCATGGCGAAGTATTCGGAGGGGATCAAGCTGTCGGATGTCTGCATGACCTCGCTCAAACGCGCCGAGGAGACGATGGATCTTTTGGTCAAGGAAACAGCGGCAGGCATCTCGGAAGAAAAGCTGCAGATCGGAGGATGAGATGAAGGAGTTCTGGAAGAAACGGCAGGAACTTGTCGAATGCGCACTGAAAGATGAGCTGGCACAGACGCCTGTACTCGATCCCGTTTTACGGGAGTCGATGGAGTACAGCCTCATGGCGGGCGGAAAGCGTCTGCGCCCCGTGCTTTTGATGGCGGCAGCGGATGCCGTTGGCGCGGATGGAACGAAGTTCCTGCCTGTTGCGTGTGCACTTGAGATGATCCACACCTATTCGCTCATCCACGACGATCTGCCTGCGATGGACGATGATGACTACCGCCGCGGCAAGCTGACCAATCATATGGTATACGGGGACGCCGTTGCAATCCTCGCGGGGGATGCACTCCTCACGCTTGCCTTCACGGTGATCCTGCGGCAGAAGGATGTGCCCGCAGAGGCTCTGCTGCGTGTGGTGGACGAGATCAGCCGTGCGGCGGGTGCTGAGGGTATGGTCGGCGGGCAGGTGCTCGATCTCAGAGCGGAGGGAGTACGCATCTCGATGGAGGAGCTGCGCCGCGTCCACATGGGCAAGACGGGCGCACTCTTCCATGCGGCACTGCGCAGCGGTGCAATCCTTGCGGGCGCAACGGAGCAGCAGCTCGCGGCGCTCACATCGTATGCCGATCACTTCGGGCTGGCGTTCCAGATCACGGACGATATCCTCGATGTCATCGGAACCTCGGAGGAGATTGGCAAGCCCGTCGGCAGCGACGAGAAGAATCACAAGTCGACCTATGTGTCGCTGACCTCTCTGGAGGAGGCGCAGGAGCTTGCACGCCGTACGGCAGAGGACGCAGAGACGGCACTCTCCATTTTTGGTACAGAGGCGGATTTTCTGCGTGAGCTTGTCGCGTATCTCGTGAATCGAAAGCAATAAGGGATATGAAGAAAGAGCGGTTGGATGTCCTGCTCGTGGAGCAGGGATTTGCCCCCAGTCGGGAGCGTGCCAAGCGGCTCATCATGGCGGGACAGGTGCTCGCAGATGAGCAGCGGATTGACAAGGCGGGCACAACGGTATCCGTGGATGCCGTGCTGCGTGTTGTGGGCGAGGATCTTCCCTATGTCAGCCGTGGCGGACTGAAACTGGAAAAGGGCATGGCTGTCTTCGGTGCTGTCCTTACGGAAAAAGCAGCGGCGGATATCGGCGCGTCGACGGGCGGCTTTACAGACTGTATGCTTCAGAACGGTGCGGCAAAGGTGTTTGCGATTGATGTCGGCTATGGGCAGCTCGACTGGAAGCTGCGCACGGATGTGCGCGTCGTCAATATGGAGCGCACGAATATCCGCAATGTGACACCTGAGATGCTGGGCACACCTCTGGATTTTGTCTCCATTGATGTGGCGTTTATCTCGCTGGACAAGGTGCTGCCTGTCGTTCGAAAACTCCTTTCGCCGAATGGAGAGGTGATTGCACTCATCAAGCCGCAGTTCGAGGCGGGCAAGGAGCGTGTGGGCAAGAACGGTGTTGTCCGCGACCCTGCCGTGCACGAGGATGTGATTCACAAGGTGCTCCGTGTGGCCGAGGAACAGGATTTTTCTCCTATGGGACTTACATACTCACCAGTCAAAGGCCCAAAGGGGAATATCGAATACCTTCTGTATCTCAAGGTGCAGAGGGAAGGGGAACGGCAGATCGATGCGGCATCTGTGCATGAGATTGTGACAGAGGCGCATCGGACGCTGGATGGATGAGGTGCTGATATTTCTATGAGGACAGTTGCGGTTTTTCCGAATCTGATCAAGCCGGAGACGCGCGATATTCTCGTGCGGATTCGTGCGTTTTTCGATGCGCGTGAGACACGGATCATACTGCCGTATGCACGCGCAGCGGAGCTCGGCATGGAGGACTGCGGCGTACAGGACATCGAGCATCAGTCGGCGGATTTTGCGCTCAGCCTCGGCGGGGACGGTACGCTGCTCGGCATCTGCCGCCGCTATGCGGAGAACCCCGTGCCGGTCTGCGGCATCAACATGGGAACGCTTGGCTTTATGGCGGACATCGAGCAGGACGAGCTCGAGCCGCGCTTAAAGCAGCTCTGTGCGGGGGATTATCGCGTCGAATGGCGGCGATTCCTCGCGGGGTATGTGACGAAGCCGGACGGTGCGGAGCATTTTCTGGGGCACGCCATCAACGATATCGTTGTAATGAAGGGCGACCCCGCGCGCATCATCTCCCTTGCCCTGCGGGTCAACGAGACACCGCTCGTTGAGTGCAAGGCGGACGGCTTCATCGTTGCCACACCGACGGGATCCACGGCGTACGCGCTCTCGGCGGGCGGACCTATCATGAATCCGATGGTGAAGGGGCTTGTCCTCACACCGATCTGTGCGCATACGCTGAACATACGTCCGCTCATCATCCGCGTGGAGGATGTCGTGCACATCCATCTCGTCGATACGCGGCAGAGCATTATTGTCACACTGGACGGGCAGGAGACGACGCCGATTCATGCGGACGACACGGTGACGGTCAAATGCTCGGATGTACGCGCGGGCATCATCAAATTTGAGGACAAGGACTACTATCAGACATTGCGTACAAAGCTTTGGAGAAACTGCTAGGAGAGAGCGGAATGAAAAGTCGGCGCCACGAACTCATCAAGAAGATCATCGGTGAGGAGATCATCGAGACGCAGGAGGCTCTTGCCGAGGCTCTGCGCGCGCGGCATATGCGCGTCACGCAGGCGACCATCTCGCGGGACATCAAGGAGCTTTTCCTCATCAAAGTTCCCGCAGGAAACGGACGCTATCGCTATGCCGTGTCCCCGCACGAGAGCGTGCGGTTCTCCGAGGGGCGGATGAAGCGGCTCTTCAAGGACAATGTGATCCTGTGCGACTTCAGTGAGAACATCGTTCTTGTGAAAACCATACCCGGCGCTGCTGCGACCGTTGCGTCTGCGCTTGACAGTTCGGACTGGCAGGAGGTTATCGGTACGGTTGCGGGCGACGACAGCATCTTTGTCCTCGTTAAGCCGAAGGATGCGGCAGAGGAGATCGTTGTGCGCATTCAGGAACTAATTCGCTGAGGGGAGGAAACACTATGCTGCAAAGCCTTCGCGTGTGGAATTTTGCGCTGCTTGAGGAAGTTGCCGTTGAGTTTGGCGCGGGACTCAACATCCTCACGGGGGAGACCGGTGCGGGCAAATCCATCCTGATCGATGCACTCGGGGCAATTCTTGGTCAGCGCGTCTCAAGCGATGCCATTCGCAGCGGTGCGGATGCCCTGCGCGTCGAGGCGGTGTTTTCGCTTGAGGAGAGCGATGCGGAGCTGTGTGCTCTGCTCGCGGACCAGGAAATCGAATACGAGGATGAACTCATTATCTTACGCAAGATTGCGCGGACGGGCAAGGGCTCGATCCTCGTCAACGGCAGTCATGTCACACTGACCTTTCTAAAAAAGCTCGCGCCGCATCTCGTGGATATCCACGGGCAGAACGAGAATCTTGCCCTTCTGCGTGAGGATGCACAGCGCAATCTGCTTGAGGGCGGAGACAGCGATCTGTGTACGCGTCTTTCGGCGTATGCACAGGTCTATGCGGACTGGAAGGAAAAGACGCGCCTCAGAGAGGAGCGTGCGGAGGAGATTGAGGATATCGGCGAGCGTCTCGAGCTGCTGCGCTGGCAGGAGAAGGAGATTGCCGAGGCCGAGCTGACGGTGGGCGAGGACGAAGAACTCGAGACCGAGATTCGCCGTCTTTCCCATGCGGAGCGCCTGGTCGAGAATGCTGCCGAGGCGGCGAACCTGCTCAGCGAGGATGGGGAGGAGGGGCTCGCCGTTCTGTCCGCACTCGCCCGCGTCACCCATGCACTCGATGAGGTTGCGCGCTATGACGACGCTCTCGCGAACGCGCAGAATATGATCGAGGAGGCATACATCTCCCTGCAGGAGGCATCCTACGAGGTGCGTGACTATCTGGACACGATCGACGCCGATCCTGCGCGCCTTGACCGCATACAGACGCGCATGGACGTAATCGACCGCCTTAAAAAGAAATACGGCGGAAACATTGCCGCCGTACTCGAACGCCTTGCCTCTGTCCGCAGCGAACTCGAGAGCATCGATAACTACGATACCGATATGGTACAGCTTGACAGAGAAATTGCCGCGCTTTGTAAACGCCTCGGGGAAACGGCAAAAGCGTTGACCGCGCGTCGGCAGGAAGTCGGCACGGCACTCTCTGCCGAGATTGAGCGCGAACTGCAGCGGCTGGGCATGCCGAAGGCGCGGTTCCGCATCGTCGTCACGCCCGAGGAGAAATACACGAGTCGCGGCGCGGACAGCCTCAGCATGCTCTTCTCGGCAAATGTGGGCGAGGCGGAAAAGCCCATCGAGAAGATTGCCTCGGGCGGCGAACTCTCGCGCATTGCTCTCGCTATCAAGTCCATTGTCGCCGCGCGCGACACGGGCGGGACGAGCATGGTCTTTGACGAGATCGACACGGGCATCGGCGGGCGCACCGCGCAGATGGTCGCCGAGCGCATTGCCTTCGTCGCACACTACAAGCAGGTGCTCTGCATCACCCATCTGCCGCAGATCGCCTGTATGGCGGACGCACATCTCTACATCGCGAAATCCGTGAAGGGGGACAGCACCGTGACGCAGGTGGAAGCACTCTCCGCCGATGAGCGCGTGCGCGAGATCGCACGCATG
>CALJPB010000185.1 GCA_937981305.1 uncultured Selenomonas sp. | reverse complement strand
CCCCCGTTGCGACGGGGGAAGCTAAGCTGCCATAATCCTAATCCTAGCCTCCCCCGTACGACACGGGGGAGGGGGACCGCGTAAGCGGTGGAAGGGGCGCTTTGGGCTTCATAGGCATTTCAAACTCGATAGGCACACAAAAAGAGCACTGCGATTGCAGTGCTCTTTTTGTGTGCGGTAGTTCCGCTGATGGAGCAAGTCAGATTAGAACGCGAACTCAACGCGACCGAAGAGCGCGCTTGCATTCTTGTCCTTCGTGATATCCTTGCCCTTGAAGTACTCCGCCTTCGTCGTCACATTCTTGAAGAGCGTGTAGGTTGCACCGACAGCCCAGCCCTTCTGATCGTTGCCGAGAACGTTATAGGTCGGTGAGAAGGCGACATTCTTGCCGAGGTGACGATAGGCAACGTACGCTCCCCACGACCCCATATCGGACTTCTTTGCACCCTTGTAGTCGAGCTCGACACTGGCGGCCTTATGATAGTAATCCGCCTCCGTGTTCTGCGCATAGGCACCCGCGAGGGCAACATTCTTGTCAAACGTGTAGCTGCCGCCGACCATCCAGATGTTTGCATTGTCCTTTTTAGCAGCATCCTTGGTATATCTATCCAAGCTCTTGAAATGCTCACTGTTGAAGTGGTGGTAGCCGACACCGCCCGTCAGCTTGCCAAGTGTCGTGGAGAGCTCAATGCCCTGGTAGTTTGCAGCAGCATCATCCGTCTTGAACTTTGACATACGACCTGCGGCAACCTTTGCCTTAACGACATTGCCAAACTTAACCATACCGCCGGACAGATAGCTATCGTAAACCATAGCCCCATCCACGTCGGTGGTATATGCAATTTTACCGAGCGTAACGTTGAGCTTGCCGTAATTGCCCTCAGCATTTGCGTAGTCCAGGTTCAGTCGATCCTTGTTCTTCTTGTCATCAGTTGAACCAAAGTCAGCATTATCCGTCTTCATGTTGCTGTCTGCCGTGAGACGAGCCTTGACCTGCCAATGATCGTTAACCTCAGCCGTCGGCATGAGACGGAAACGGAGACGCTCCGTGTTGGAGGTCTTCGTGTTCTCATGACGGTCGCTGATGTGGTCATAGCGGAGGAGCCCCGTCCACTTCACCATATCCGCGTGCTTCTCGAGGTTCGAGACACGAACGCCGAGGTTGTTGAGTTCATCGGCGAACTCAGCTGCGAGACGGTCGATGAGAGCCTTATCCGATACAGGAACGTTCTCCTTTGCCATCGCCTTTGCGACCATCTGCGCCATCTCGTAACGCGTGATGTTGCGGTCGCCGCGATACGTGCCGTCGCCGTAGCCCTCGACAACACCGTCCGCAGCAAGCTGCGTCACAGCATCGTATGCCCAGTGGTCACGAGGCACATCCGAGAACGGGTTAGCTGCGGCGAACGTCGTGGACGCAGCGCCGACTGTGAGGGCAGCCGCAAGAGCAGCGACCATTGTCTTTTTCATACTGTTTCCTCCTTTGCGGGAATCCCCGCAATACACAAAATACGGCTTCGCATACAGGAGGACAGAGTATCCATGTTTCCTCGCAACTATCCTGTCTGCGAATTTACCGTTGGTATTATAACACAAGATCTCCCATTTGCAAATTAGAAAAGCAGTCATTGTATTCTAATTGTGACACAATCATACTGTGTTCAGTTCCGCGTCCATCCATACTGCGTGATATTCGAGGTGTAGCGCAGGCGGTCAACAAAGTCCGCATTCGTCGCCGAGGTACGGAAGACGGGTACGCGTTCGAGCGCGTAGACGTTGCTGCTGCGGTCAACATTGCCGTACTTGACCGTAAAGCCCCCCCTGTACCCTGCCTCCTTTGCAATACTGACGATGTGTAGATCGTGCACGCCCGTCGGATAGGCGATGAACTCGATGGGATGTCCGAGCTCCGCCTCCGCCTGCCGCTTTGACTCGACGAGTTCCTCACGAATGCGCTCGTCGGGCAGATCGGGCAACGGCGCATGAGTCACGGTATGGGACTCGATCGTAATGCCGTTCTGCTCCATCTCACGCAGCTGATCCCATGTGAGATACCCCTTGCGGCTGCTGACAAACCCTGTCACGATGAAGATCGTCGCCTTGAGGTTGTATTTTTTGAGGATCGGGTAGGCATTTGTATAGTTATCAACATAGCCGTCGTCAAATGTGATAAGTACCGGACGATCCGGCAGCGCCCCCTTTCCCTCCATGAAGTCATAGAGTTCGTCCGTGCTGATCGTATGGTAGCCATGGTCGACGAGATACTTCATCTGCCATTCAAAATCCGTCGGATCAATCGCCAGGGAGATGACCATGGGGTTCACCATATGATAGTTGAGCACGAGAACCTTCACATCATCCTCAGGCGCAGGCATGTTTGCGGGCAGTGGTTCTTCCTTTGATCCGCCTGCAATCAGCAGACCT
>CALJPB010000184.1 GCA_937981305.1 uncultured Selenomonas sp. | reverse complement strand
TCCTATCGCTTTGCGACGAACACGGACTATGTCAATCTGGGGGCAACCAACCGTTTCACTTGTGGTTTGGGCTATCGGGGTGCCAACTTCTACACCGACATTGCCTATCAATACCAAACCCAGAAAGCCGATGTCTATCCCTTTGCCTATAATAAAGATGGGGCAGCAGCGGAGCGTAACGACCTCCCGGCACAACGGCTCAACTTGAATCGGCATCAAATTGCTTTGACTTTCGGCTATCGTTTCTAAATGAACACAGCATCATCCCACTAAAAGAGAAGGGCGCGTCCATCGAGACACGCCCTTCACGTTTGCTGGCGAGGCTGATTGGCCGTATTTACCTCTGAGACAGCAGCAAGTCTCTAAAAGATAAATCTTTCCCCTCTCTCAGATACACATATTCCTCTTCTTGACAATGAAAAGAAGAAAACCAGATAAAGTAGATGTTGTGTTGGATTTGTGCATTCAAGACCCACAAATCCAAACCCCGCTACTGCAACATCGGGTTCTGCAAGCTTGGAGCGAAGTCCTGCCCGATGCCGTGGCCAACCGCACAGAACCCCTATATGTGAAGGACACGACCCTTTGGGTGCGGGTGCACACCCCTGTCATCCGCACACAGTTGAGTTTGAAACGACTGCAACTGATAGAGCAACTCAATCGCCGAGTCAAACACAACGTCATCAGCGATATTAGATTTATATGACCATCCAGACAAAAGCAATATGCCTCTTCTTCCAGCAACCTATTTCTTCGATGAAATCGAGCAGGCTTTGACGAGCTCCACCCTCACGATACGCCAGCGTTCCGTGATGGCCTATCGCTTGTTGGTCGAACTGCTCAACGAAGCAACCGCAGAAGCAGAGGTGGGACTGTCGGGCACGTTTCCGCGTTTGCATTATGTATGTACGCATCTCAACATTCCGCCCGAGGTCTATCGTCGGCTCAATGACTTTCGTGTGCGCATGTCGAAGGTAGAGCAAGTCGAAGAAATCACGCTGTCGCAAGCGCTTCCTTATGATTTGCGTCTGTTGGCCAAGTTTGTGGCGCGGCTTAAAGAAACTGCGATACCCGCAGCTTTGGAGCAGTTGCTGCCCAAGCAAGACCGAGCGTGGAGAGAGGAAGTGAAGATAGACACACACGTTCGGCGTGTGGTGTTGGCGACCAAACATCCCGATTTCATCGAAGTGCTTCCTGCCGACCATCCCACGGGGACAGCTTTGAAGATCTGGCTGACGACGACCGATGAAACGCGGGATTTTCGCTATCTGTATGATCTGCTGAGACCCGGTATGTCGTTGAACCTCATTGACACGAAATCCCGCGATGAGGGATTGGAAGCCGCACTCATCATTGTCGAGCCGGACTATTTGGTCGATGTCACCGCCATTTCATCGTGCTTTCAGCCTTTTGGCATCACGCCCGACCTCCATGTCGTGCATCGCTTCTTGCCGGCGCCCACCGGCCGACCGCTCCTGCTGGGAAACTTCGCCTCTCAACTCTTGGACGAAGCCGTCCATCAGTTTCCGCTCAACTATGCAGCAAGCATCCAGCGCTTCTTCAAGACCAACGCCCTCTCTCTCGCAGCCACACTCCAGAGTGCGCCTCTTGCCGACTTTCATCAGGAAGCACAACAGCAACAGCAAAATCTGTACAACCTCGTCGGACGCCAGTTTGTCCCCGAACTGCACGTCGACAATCATGAAGAGGTGTTGTTGGAGCCCTCCTTCTTCTGCGAAATGCTCGGTGTACAGGGGCGTATGGACTTGCTTACAAGAGATTTGGACGTGGTGATTGAGCAAAAGAGTGGAAAGAAAGAGTTTGCCACTCAAGGCCCACACTTGCACCATCGCATTCAGGTCCTCCTCTATATGGCCATCCTCCACTACGCCCACCACAAGCGCTATTCCGAAATCAATGCCTACTTGCTCTATTCGAAGTATGCCGGCAAAGAGGGACTGATACGTGTGCAAAATGTCCCCAAACTCTTGCAGCAGGCTTTTGAAGTGCGCAATCGGATGGTTGTGCGTGACTTGGAGTTTGCAGAAAGGGGGAGTGCAGACTTCTTTGAGGAGTTTACGCCCGAACAGTTGCACACACTCTCCTGCGGAGTGCTGTGGGAGCGCTATAAGCTCCCTGAATATCTCGATTTTATCAACGTCTTCCGCAGTGCCACCCCCGAAGAGCGTGCCTACTTCTTCCGATTTCATCGCTTCTTGGCACTCGAACAGTTGCGCGCAAAACTCGGGTCCTCTCAGAGAGAAGCGAGCGGTTTTGCCGCTGCTTGGCTGTCCACCCTCGATGAGAAAATGCAGGCCGGCAACATCATGCCTCAGTTGTGTTTGGACCGCGGAGGCTACAAGACGAGTGCCACCGGAGCCATCCTTGAGGTGCGGCTGCTCTTCCTCACCGCCCCTCGCGAGGAAGACATTTCCACCGTCCCAAACTTCCGAAAGGGGGACATCGTGGTCTTCTACTCCTACGAAGCGCTGTGTACACCGGATTTGCGCGAAGGCATGGTATTTCGTGCCACGATTGGGGAAATCACCCCTACCCACATCGTGTTGCGTCTTCGTGCCCCGCAGACCAATCCGCGCATCTTCGACCGAAGAAGCACCCACGTTTGGGCGATTGAACCGGACTTGATGGAGGCCAGCGCGACCGCGCTCTATCGTGGCCTGTATGCCTTCCTTTCCGGCGAAAAGCACCGCCGTCGACTACTCACCCACACCTGCACCGCACGAGTGGACACCACGCGTAAACGGCAACTTTCTTTTGACACGCCTGAACTGGACACGCTGGTCGAAAAGGCAGTGCAGGCGCGCGACTTCTTCCTCTTGGTGGGACCGCCGGGGACGGGAAAAACCTCTTATGGACTGATGAGCCTATTGAAGGAAGAACTTGCCACCGCAGAACACCAGGTCCTGTTGGGGGCTTTCACCAATCGCGCTGTCGATGAAATCTGCAGCAAACTTGTGGCTGCCGGGCTGGACTTCCTGCGCATCGGCAATGCCTTGACTTGCAGCGAGGAATACTTGCCTTATTTGCTGGAAAACAGAACTTCGGAGAAGAAGAACGTGGCAGAAATCACGCAACTCCTCCAAACGGTGCGTGTTGTGGTCGGCACTACCGCCTCTTTGTCGGCCGCCACGTCCCTCTTTGCGCTCAAGCACTTCTCGCTGGCCATCATCGACGAGGCCTCCCAGCTTCTTGAACCCCACCTCCTCCCTCTCCTTATGGCCGAACATCATGGGCAACTGGCTGTCGAACGCTTCGTCTTCATCGGTGATCACAAGCAGTTGCCGGCAGTGGTGCAACAAAGCGAAAGGGAAAGTCAAGTCGACGATGCCCGTTTGCACAAGATGGGGTTGACCAACTGCCGGTGCTCTCTCTTCGAACGCCTCATCCAGATTCTTCCCGAGCGCTGCGTGCACGCTTTCCATCGCCAAGGACGTATGCACCCCGAGGTGGCTCGGTTTGCCAATGTCCATTTCTATGGAGGGCTGCTTCGCCCCATTCCGCTGGATCATCAGCGAGTCGTCTCGTCCTATCGTCGCGTGATGTTCTACCCCTGTGTGCCCGACGAGAGTTCTACCTTTACGCCCAAGACCAATCAGGCAGAGGCGCAACTCATCGCCCACCTCTGTCGGCAACTTTATCAGGAAACCCAGGAGTGCGAACCTTCGCAGATAGATTGGACGGTGGAGTTGGGCATCATCGTGCCCTACCGCCACCAGATTGCCCTCATACGCCGCGAATTGCACCTCGCTTGCCCGGAGTTGAGCGGCATCACCATCGACACGGTGGAGCGATTTCAAGGTTCGGAGCGCGAAACCATTATCTTCGGTTTCACCGTGAGCCGACAGTCGCAGCTCAATTTCCTCTGCAATTCGCAGTTTGTCGATGAAACCGGCCATTTCATTGACCGCAAACTTAATGTCGCGCTCACTCGGGCCAGACAACGCACCCTCTTGGTGGGCAACCCCCATCTTCTGCGCGAAGTTCCGCTATTTGCCGACATGTCGTCCGACATGCTCTCGCGTCCCCTCGACTTCAAGAAATTCAGCTTCATCTACGCAGGCGTGCAGAAGAACCTCGGTCCTGCGGGTGTTGTCCTGAACGTCGCAAAGAAGAAACTCCTCGAGAGCAGCCCCGCCGAACTCCCAACGATGTTCCGCTACAGCACCTTCCAAAAGAACGACTCCCTCTACAACACACCACCCGTCTTCGCCATCTACATGGTCGGCAAGACCGTCCGCTGGATCAAGGAGCACGGCGGCCTCGCCGCCATGGGCGAGGCGAACGCAAAGAAAGCCGCCCTCCTCTACGATGCCATTGACTCATCCGACGGATTCTATCGCGGACACGCAGAGAAGGGCAGCCGCTCGCGCATGAACGTCACCTTCCGCCTCGCGAGCGAGTCCCTGAACGACGAATTTGTCGCACGCGCAAAAGAGCTTGGACTCAGCGGCATCAAGGGACACCGCAGCGTCGGCGGTATGCGTGCCTCCATCTACAATGCCATGCCCCTCGCAGGGGTAGAGAAACTCGCAGCGTTTATGGCAGAGTTCCGTAAGAAGCATTGATTTTGATTGTACACAAAAAGCGCGGCACGCACGCCGCGCTTTTCTGTCTGCGAAAAGACGTGGGAAGCACGGATAAATGCAGCGATTCCCTTGCCAAAGATTTGCTTTCCCGATAAAATAGGAGTAGATCAGAAAGGAGGTACGCGCATGGATGTGCGCCGCAAGGAATACCTCGAAAAGATCAAACAGCTTAGGCTGATCGATGATACCTTCTTCAACAGCTGCTTCGACGGGAATATTCCCTGTATGGAGGTCGTGCTTCGCGCTGTGCTGGGCAATGACCGTCTGCGTGTGACAGAGGTCATTACGCAGCAGAGTGTGCCAAATCTCTATGGACGTGCCGTACGATTCGACGCCCTTGCGACTGATGGCGAAAACATCTACGATGTGGAGATCCAGCGCAGCGACGAGGGGGCAATTCCCCGTCGTGCGAGATTCAACAGCAGCATGATTGATTCTCGTGAGGTCAGTAAGGGAACGCTCTTCCCCGATCTGCCGGAGACCTACGTCATCTTTATCACCGAACATGACGTGTGGAAACGAGGGAAACCGCTCTATAAGGTGCGCCGAACATTCGAGGACACCGAGGAGCTATTTAACGACGGTGCACATATTCTCTATGTCAACGGGGAATGCCAGAGTGAAAGCCCGCTTGGACATCTCATACACGACTTCTTTTGCAGTGATCCGAACGATATGTATAGCGACGTACTCGCCGAACGCGTACGCTTTTTCAAAGAAGATGAAAAGGGGGTTGCAACTATGTGCAAGGTAATGGAGGAAATCCGAAAAGACGGAGAAGTTCAGGGCGCAGAAACGGAGCGCCTAAAGAACATCAAAAGTCTCATTGCAAGCCTAGGCATCACCGCCGAGGCTGCGATGGACGCGCTGAAGATTGCCAAGGTCGATCAACCGAAATATTTAGCGCTCCTCTAAGAGGAGGTGTGCATCACTTTCAGCGTATGCTTCTTCAAAAAGTGATGCACCGTTCGCCGAGCTGTTGTCCCCTCGTCCGCCCTGTCCATGCAAATAATATGGTATGGATAGCCCCATAGACATGGATATTCTGCAAAAATGACACAGTACAAGGTACAAAGCTATCTATTTCGTCCGCTGAAGAGGAGATCACAAACCTCCCGCAAAGACCTCAAAAGTGATGCACAAAGGAAAGCGAGGATGCTGCACGGCATCCTCGTTTTTTATGTTGCAACCATCATTTCACGCAAGCCAAAATCCACGTTCAAAATCTCGTGTGCCCAAAATCGTGTTTTTCACCGAAAAATGCGTGCAGAAAAGGCTTCCAAGGAAAAACCTCGGAAGCCTTATTTCTCAATGGCAGAGAGGGTGGGATTCGAACCCACGGTGGCTCATCACCACACTTGATTTCGAGTCAAGCACCTTCGACCACTCGGACACCTCTCCATGCGCTTATGCGACATGACGCATTATAGCACAGGCACGTTGGATTGGCAAGGACTTTTTAGGCGGGTATGTCTTTCCGCGCTAAAAAGGACTGCTGCACGAGCATATCATGCAGCAGTCCCTCATATATAGGAATGGAGGATAGGATGCGGTGGATTAAGCGAGCATGGAGCGGAGGAACCAGATCTGCTTTGCGTAGTTCGTGACGTGATCCTCCATGAGGTTGGCAACGCCGAAGCAGTCGTGTGCATCGGCAGCCTTGCGGATCTCAAGCGCCTGGTCGCGGAGGAGTTCGAGGTCGGCAAGCGTGATCTCGAGTGCCTTCTTCTGATCGACCGCCTCGTCGCCGAGCTCCTTGATCGTCGCGATTTCGAGGTAGCCCTTGAGGCTCGCAACCGGCTGTGCGCCCGCGATCTTCAGCAGCTCCGCCGTCTCGTCGAGCACGTCCGCGAACGCATCGTAGAGCGACTCGAGGTACTCGTGGACTGCCTTGAACTGCGATCCGACAACGTTCCAGTGGAGGTTGTGCAGCTTGATGTAGCCGACGCCGATGTTGGCAATGTAGGTGTTGAGTGCGTTGTTAAGGTTTGCATCATTTGCGTGTGACATAGTGGAAAATCCCCTTTCATCATTTTGTACCGCAGATCCTTAAGAATCTGTTTCATATCCTGTTGACATTGGCTATTATAGACTATGTGGTTTTATTTGTCAATAGTAATTATTAAATAGTGGGAAATAAAATAGAGCTGCCACGATTTTTGCAGCAGCTCCGAGAGAGGTATGTATGTTTATCTTTCCCTAGTCCTTCACATTTCGGAAGGCAAGCGAGTACGCGAGCACAACGGCAAAGCAGAGGACGGGGAGGTAGAAGGCGGTGCGAATGGCGGCGATCTCGGGGGTAAAGCCGCTGACAAGTCCGGAGAGTGTGCCGCCGTCGACGAGTGCGCCCATCATCGGGGTGATGATGGCACCGCCGAGGATTGCCATGATGAGACCGGCTGCACCGAACTTGACTTCAGGACCAAGGCCGCGCAGGGCGATGCCGTAGATGGTGGGGAACATGAGGGACATACAGCCCGAGATGCCGACGAGACAGTAGATGGAGGTCTCGATCGGGAGGTAGATGGTGCCGAGGCAGCAGAGGATGCCGCCGAGGGCAAAGACTGCCATCATCTTTGCGGGGACGATGTACTTCATGAGCCATGTGCAGATCCAGCGGCAGCCGATGAAGAGGAAGATGGAGTAGATGTAGTAGTTCGCTGCCTCCGCCTCGACGAGGTTCATGTTCGCCATGACGTATTTGATCGTCCATGTCCAGACGGCGATCTGTACGCCGACGTAGAAGAACTGGCTGACAACGCCGAAGGCGTAGCGCGGGCGGGCGACGAGGCGGCTGATTGCCTCTCCGACACTCATGCTTTCGTCCGCATCGCGGTCGCTGAGTGTGCTGCGGTAGAAGAACATCCAGATGATGAAGGCGATGAGGATGAGCCCGACGTAGGGGACGCAGACCCAGAAGAGCTCGGCGTCGCGGACGGCGGTGAGTGCCTCCGTGCTCATGGCGAGTCGGTCGTCGAGGGTGGCGGGGTTCAGATGCGCGAGGATGACGTATTTCGCGAGGAAGAGTCCTGCCATCGAGCCGAGCGGGTTGAACGCCTGTGCAAAGTTGAGGCGGCGGACGCTGGTCGACTCATCGCCGAGGGAGAGAACGAACGGGTTGCACGTGGTCTCGAGGACGGAGAGACCGCCCGCGAGGATGAAGATGGAGACGAGGAAGAGGTTGTAGCTTTGCAGGATCGCCGCAGGGATGTAGCCGAATGCGCCGATCATGTAGAAGCCGAGGCCGACGAGGACACCCATGCGGTAGGAGTAGCGTTTGATGATAAACGCGGCGGGGAGTGCCAGAACGGCGTATGCACCGTAGAACGCGACCTGTACGAGGGAGGAGTCGACCGCCTTAATCATGAAGATCTTGGCAAAGGACGGAACGAGGTTGTCCGTCATGTTGTTGAGCAGTCCCCAGAGTGCAAAGCAGGAGACGAGCAGGAAGAAGTATACGCGGTACCGGTGGGGCACGACGGGGGTATCGTCCACGTCGCGCACGTCCGCCGTGAAGGCGGCAGTATCTTTGGTCATGTGAATCACCCTCTGCTTAGATGTAATCGTTAGTCCTCAGCGTAGTGCTTGTAGCCGGGGTGGCGTCCCTGAACGCCGTAGAAGCTGCGCAGACCCACGAGCTTGTCGATGTTCGCACGCGAGATTTCCTTCGGTCCGCCGAGCATGTAGGCGGTGAGGTTGATCTTGGCAAACAGTTCGAGGGTCTCCATCTTGTAGTAGGCGTCGATGAGGTTTGCCCCAAGGGTGAGTGCGCCGTGGTTCTCGAGGAGGACGGCATCGTGTTCCTGGATGTAGGGGGCGATTGCCTCGGGCACTTCGTATGTGGACGGCGTGCCGTACGGGGTGATGGGGATGGAGCCGAGCGAGACGACGGTCTCGATCATGTCGTAGCGGTCCAGGGGGATGTGCGCGACGGCAAATCCGGTCGCCGTGGGGGGATGCGCGTGCACGACGGAGCGTACGTCTGCGCGGTCCTTGTAGCAGCGCAGGTGCATCTTGATCTCGGAGGAGGGGCGGTAGCCCTCGTTCGCCTCGAGGATGTTGCCCTCGCGGTCGATGCGGACGAGCTTCTCCGGGGTGATAAAGCTCTTGCTGATGCCGGTCGGCGTTGCGAGCAGGGTGTCGTCGTCCAGGAGAACGGTGACGTTGCCGTCGTTCGCGGCGACCCAGCCGAGCTGCCACATCTTGTGACAGACATCGCAGATCGCGTCTTTGATTTCTTTTATATTGTCCATTTCTCTCACCTTTCAGGTGTCCGTGACGACACCCTTTTGCAGTATGATGTTGGCGTACAGCGCGGCTTCGCCCGTCGTGACGATGGCATATGCCGTGCGCGCTTCGTCGTAGAAGCGGAACCGCTCGATCGTGCCGACGGCTGCTGCGCCGCGCACGTCATGCTTTGCGATGATCTCCTTGTACGTGTCCCAGATCGGTGTTTCGACGGGATCGCCCGGCATGACCTCCATGAGGCTGACCGGTTTGTCGACGTAGGGGTCGAGCGGGAACAGTGTGAGGATCGCGTCGAGGAGTTCGGGGACACCGTGTCCGTCGGCGCGGATGACGATGCAGTCCTTACCGACCGACTCCGCGGGGAAGTTGCCGTCGCCGATGACGATGCGGTCGCTGTGTCCCATTTCCGCGAGCACCTTGAGCAGCGCGGGAGAGATGATTTTCGGGATGCCTTTCAGCATGGGTTCAGCCCCTTCCATTTTTCAAAATGTACGTCCCATTGATCGGTGTTCTTCGGCTCGTACTCCGTGATGTCGGAGGAGGCGCGGATCAGTGCGCGTGCCTCGGCGAGATCCTTGACCTCGCCCGCAGCGATGAGCTGGAGGGCGAGGTTGCCGAGGACGGTCGCCTCGACGGGACCTGCGAGGACGGTGCGTCCGCACGCGTCCGCCGTGAGCTGGGCGAGCAGGCGGCTCCGGACACCGCCGCCGATGAGGTAGATCTTGTCATAGTGTTTGCCGGTGCAGGTCTCGATCTCCGTGAGTGCTGCGCGGTAGGAGAGTGCAAGGCTCTCGTCGATGCAGCGGACGACCTCGCCGACGGTCTCGGGAACCGGCTGTCCCGTGCGCTCGCAGGCGGCACGAATGCGGAGGGGCATATCGCCCGAGGGCAGAAATGCAGGATCGTCGGGACGGATGAAGCAGCGTTGTGTGGGCGCTGCCGCTGCCATCTGTTCGAGCTCGCCGTAGGAATATTCGCGTCCCTCGCGCATCCACTGGCGGCGGCTCTCCTGGATCAGCCAGAGGCCGATGAGGTTCTTGAGGAAGGAGATGCGTCCGCAGCAGCCCCCCTCGTTCGTGATGTTGCACGCGGCGGAGGTCTCGTTGATGATCGGTTCGCGGAGTTCTGTGCCGAGGAGCGACCAGGTGCCGCAGGAGAGGAAGATAAAGTCCTCCTCTCCCGTGGGTACGCCTGCCATCGCGCTCTGCGTGTCATGCCCCGCGACGGCGATGATGTCGGGCCGCCCCATGCCTAGCTCGACGGACAGCTCCTCGGTCATGCGCCCGATGGGCGTTGCTGTCGGCACAATGTCCGTGAGGATGTGCGTGGGCAGGTCGAGTGCGGTGAGTACCTCGTTCGACCATGTGCGGCGGTGTGCATCGAGCATCTGCGTTGTGCTGGCGATGGAGTACTCGGTCTTCTTCTCCCCCGAGAGGAAGTAGTTGAGAAGATCCGGCATCAGCAGGAGTGTCTTTGTACGCGCGAGCAGCTCGGGACGCTGCTGTCTCAGGGCAAGCAGCTGGAAAACAGTGTTGATCTCCATGATCTGATTGCCCGTGATGCGGTAGAGCTCCTCGCGTGAAATCTTTTGGAATGCTGTGCCGCTCATGCCGACGGTGCGGCGGTCGCGGTAGTGGACGGGGTTTTCGAGGAGACAGCCGTCGCTGTCCAAAAGTCCGAAGTCCACCCCCCATGTGTCCGTGCCGATGCTCGTGATCGCGTGACCGCGCGCCTTCAGCAGACCCTGCTTCATCTCGTGAAACAGGCGCAGGATATCCCAGTACATCGTGCGTCCAAGGTGGACGGGATCGTTCGTGAAGCGGTGCAGTTCCTCCATGCGGATGCAGCTGCCGTCGTACGAGCCCAGGACGGCTCTGCCGCCCGAGGCACCGAGGTCGAAGGAGAGCATACATTTTTCCGTAGCCATGGCAGCCTCCGATGCTATTTATACATTGGCCCGTAGGCGGCACAGGCGCGATAGTCCTGTCCCTCCGCATCCATGCCGAACGCGTTCCATGCGGCGGGGCGGAAGACATCGACATCTGCGACGTTGTGCATACAGACGGGGATGCGCAGGATGGCGCAGAGCGTGATGAGGTCGGCACCGATGTGTCCGTAGCTGATCGCGCCGTGGTTCGCGCCCCAGTTGTTCATGACATCGTAGGCGGAGCGGAACGCGCCCGCACCCGTCAGACGCGGGGTGAACCAGGTGCACGGCCAGGTGTAGTCCGTGCGCTTCCAGAGTTTGTCCGAGACCTCCTCGGGCAGGTTCACCGTCCAGCCCTCGACGAGCTGCAGCACGGGACCAAGCCCCTTGACGAGGTTGACGCGCACCATCGTTGCGGGCATCTCGCCGCGCGTGAGGAAGCGGGAGGAGAAGCCGCCGCCGCGGAAATAGCCGTTGTCCGCCGGGCACCACTCGGTCGCATCGAGGCACGCCTTCTGATCCTTTTCCGTGAGCTCCCAGAACGGTTTAATCACGGAATCTGTACCGTCCTTGATCTCGCCGCACGCATCGAGGCACGCCGCGCCGGAGTTGATGAGGTGGATGAAGCCCTTGCCCTCCTTTGCGCGTCCCTCCAGTTCGTAGCCCGTCGCCTTTTTGACCGCCTCGGGGCTCCAGTAGGTACGCACATCGGCAAAGATCTGAGCGCGGTTCGTGAGCAGCTTGTTGAAGAGCATCGCGACACCGTTCAGCGTGTCGTTCTCCGTGGCGAGGACATACGGCTCGCGTGCACCGTTCCAGTCGAACGAGGAGTTCATCATCGCCTCGGCAAAGTCGCCGTTCGGGTAGAAGTCCGTCCACTGACGCTGTCCCTGGAAGCCGCCCGCAATCGCGTTGTGGCCGAGCACCTCTTCCTCGCAGCCCTTCGGGAGGTTCTTGTTGCCGTTGTAAAGATCCTTGATGATGCACATCATCTTGACGACGAATTCCCACGCCTCTTCTTTTTCCGCGTCGGATTTGCGTGCGAATTCGGGATTCTTGTCAAAGCCCTCCTTGCAGTGCTCCTTCGTCCAAGCGAGTGCCTTCTTGTACTCCTCCGGGTCATAGACCCCCTCCCTCATGCGGCGGATGATCTCGACCTCGTCGACCGACTCGACGCGCATCCCGAGGTACTCCTCGAAGAACTCGGGGCTGATGATCGATCCGCCGATGCCCATGGTGATCGCGCCGATCTGGAGGTAGGACTTGCCGCGCATTGTGGCGGCTGCAATCGCCGCGCGTCCAAAGCGAAGCAGCTTTTCGATAACGTCGGCGGGGATGTCCTCGGCATCTGCCTCCTGCACGTCATGCCCGTAGATGCCGAATGCGGGAAGCCCCTTCTGTGCGTGGCTCGCGAGGACGGAGGCGAGGTAGACCGCGCCCGGACGCTCCGTGCCGTTGAATCCCCAGACCCCCTTGATCGTCATCGGATCCATGTCCATCGTCTCCGAGCCGTAGCACCAGCACGGCGTGACCGTCAGTGTGATGTCCACGCCCGCGCGGCGGAACTGCTCGGCGCACGCCGCTGCCTCGGGGACGCGGCCGATGGTCGAGTCCGCGATGATGACCTTCACGGGATCGCCGTTTGTGTAGCGCAGGTTCTCCTCGAAGAGCTTCTTCGCTGCGCGTGCCATGCCCATGGTCTGCTCCTCGAGTGCGCCGCGCACGTCGAGCACGCCGCGCCGCCCGTCGATCGTCGGACGAATACCGATGACGGGATAGCCTCCGATGCACCTTGTTTCTGCCATGATGATTTCCTCCGTTTCGTACTTTATTCATCCTATTGATGAATATTTGGTTTTTTCTGTTATGCTGATATTATAGCGTTGAAGATGGTCTTATGCTTGTGTTATACTATGTAAAAATAGTACGATTTTATCTTTTTGTAAAATTCAATATATCCTGAGAAGCTATCTCAACCGTAAGAATTCGTGAAGAATATAACGATCTTAATGAAAAACATGAGAATATTATCTTTTACAGCAAGGGGGAGCCGCCGATGAAACACGAGGGGTATAACGAATTTCGCACGCGTGGGCGCTTTGATTTTCCGATTGAATTCCATCATGTCGACTGTAATCATCCACGTTTTCATATGCCCTACCACTGGCACATCGAGTATGAGATTGTCTATATCGTATGCGGCGGGCTGAAACTCGCGCTGAACGAGGATATGGTAACGGCGCAGGCGGGGGATATCATCTTCATTCGCGACGGCATTGTGCACGGCGGCGCACCGCAGGATGCGGAGACGGTCTACGAGTGCATCGTCTTCGACATGAAAAAACTCCTGCACGGCAGTCAGTGCACGAGTGAGGGAGTGCGCAAAGTGTTGGAGCATGAGCTGCTCATCAACAAGCATATCCCGCGCGAGACGCGCGACGTGCCGCACATCATCGCCCGCCTCTTTACGGCGATGAAGGAGGCGCGTGTGGGCTACGAACTCATCGTGACGGGGCTGCTCTACGGTTTCCTCGGGACGGTGCTCCAACACGAGCTCTACCACGCGCCGAACGCGGCCCTGCGCGAGAGCAGCCGACGGCGCGTCATGCAGCTCAAAAAGACGTTCCAGCTCATCGACGATGCCTATGACCAGCCGCTCACCCTCCGTGACCTCGCCGCTGCGGCGGGACTCACGCCGAACTACTTCTGCCGCTTCTTTCAAAAGATTACGCACCGCAGCCCCATCGACTACCTCAACTACTACCGCATCGAGGCGGCGTGCATCCGCCTCGCGCACAGCGATGAGAACATCACGGAGATTGCCCTCGCCACGGGATTCAACGACATCAGTTACTTCATTAAGACGTTCCGAAAGTACAAGGGAATCTCGCCGCTGAAGTACCAGAAGACAATTTCCTCTTGACAAATTCACTATTTTATATATAATTCATATCAATAAAATATGTTATTGACACAAGAGAAGGGGAATATCCATGAGCGAGAAAAACTATCATTTTGAGACCCTACAGGTGCGCGTCGGACAGGAGGAGGCAGATCCCGTCACGGATGCGCGTGCCGTGCCGATCTATCAGACGACCTCGTACGTGTTCCACAATGCGCAGCACGCCGCCGACCGCTTTGCGCTCAAAGATCCGGGCTATATCTACGGGCGGCTTATGAACCCGACGCAGGATGTGTTCGAGAAGCGCATCGCGGCGCTTGAGGGCGGCGCGGCGGCACTCGCGTTTGCCTCGGGGGCGGCGGCGATCACGGCGACGTTCCAGGGGCTCGCCCATGCGGGCGATCACATCGTCGCGCAGCAGACGATCTACGGCGGCTCGTACAACCTCCTCGCGCATACGGTGAAGGAGTGGGGCATCGACGTGACCTTCGTCGATCCGAAGGCGGGCGCACAGGGCTTTGCCGATGCGATCCGCCCGAATACGAAGTGCGTCTTCATCGAGACCGTCGGCAACCCGAACGCCGACCTCATCGACATCGAAGCGGTCGCGCAGGCAGCGCACGCGCAGGGCGTGCC
>CALJPB010000183.1 GCA_937981305.1 uncultured Selenomonas sp. | reverse complement strand
GTCTCCTTGTTCGGACGAAAAAATCTACGCCAATCTGACGTACTTCATTTTATCAGCGATTCCCTTGACGGAGCTTTTGGAATAGGGGTATAATATTAAAAAACGATAGGACGTTTGTAGGAGCAATCGTATGATTTTTTACGGCGAGAAGCAAAAGTCTTTGTTGGATGAGGAACAGGCAGTATCGGATGAACTGGAGGCGGAGGAGCTCGATACGGGAGAGGAAGAACCGGACGAGTCCACGACAGAGAGCAGCGTCTATGACGGTTACAGCGATGAGGATTTGCTTGCCCATATTCGAGCCAATGAGGGCGATGAGGCACTCGACTATCTCATCAACAAGTACCGTAACTTCGTGCGCTCCAAAGCACGTTCCTACTTTCTCATCGGCGCGGATCGCGAGGACATTGTGCAGGAGGGGATGATCGGCTTCTTCAAGGCGATTCGTGACTATCGTGAGGACAAGCTTTCCTCGTTTCGTGCCTTTGCAGAGCTCTGCGTGACGCGCCAGATCATTACGGCGATCAAGACGGCAACGCGGCAGAAGCACATCCCGCTGAACTCCTATGTCTCGCTCAACAAGCCGATCTATGACGAGGACTCCGACCGCACGCTGCTCGATGTGCTCTCGGGCGCACGCATCAGCGACCCGGAGGAGCTGGTCATCAGTCATGAGGAATTCATCGACATCGAACAGAAGATGGAGGAGATCCTCAGTGATCTGGAGTGGCGGGTGCTTATGAGCTACCTCGACGGCAAGTCCTATCAGGAGATTGCGGTTGATCTGCACCGTCAGGTGAAGTCAATCGACAATGCACTGCAACGCGTTAAGCGAAAGCTCGAAAAATATATGGAGTCACGCGGCGACGATCTCGACATCGGTACGGTCTACCGCGGACTTACGACGATCAATCGCGGTGCGCGTACGTCGGAGGAATAGGAGGGGAGCGACAGCTCCCCTTTTTTGATGGCAATCGTACGCAGGACGGGATATGTTGAAATAAGACGTAAAACGATTGACATTTTTCGGATAACGGTGTATTCTAATAGCCGTAATATATGTTTCTATAACTGAATCATTGGGAAACAGGTGCAGCGCATTGCGTATGCTTAATAGAGAAGCCGGATGAGCCGGCGCGGTCCCGCCACTGTGAGGGGAGCAAACCTGCAAGGGTGTCACTGAGAGGAATGTCCTCTTGGGAAGGCGCAGGGGAGCGATGAACCGAGTCAGGAGAACTGCCTGTTTGACAATCCACCGTGTGCCAGGGGCACAGACCTGCGAGCGACAGGAAGGGGATTCGTGGCGATGATTCACGAGGCTTTCTTGCTCCTGCAGGAAAGCCTTTCTTTATATTTTTTGGGAGGAATTCGGATGAAGAATTGGAAGAAAATGCTGGTCGCTTCGCTCGCCTGCTCGGCGGTCTTTGGATTTTCCTACAGCCCGGCAGAGGCTGCGTATGAGCTGAACCCCGAGGTCAAGACGGCGACCCCCGCACTCATGGAGGCATCGGAGATCGGCGTCCTCAAGTATGAGAATCCGCAGATGATGAACTATACGAACAAGGATGCTATTGTCGTAACGAGCTTTGGCACGACGTTCAAGGAGACGCGTGAGAAGACGATCGAGGCAACGGTGGACGCGATCAAGGCGGCGCATCCGGGCGTGAAGGTCGTGACGGCGTTTACCTCTCATATCATCATCGACCGCATTGAGAAGAACGAGGGCAAGAAGTATCCGACGCCCGAGGAGGCACTCGCGCAGCTCAAGGCGGACGGCTACTCGCGCGTGGCACTCGTCTCCCTCGATGTCATCCCGGGCATGGAGTACTCCTACGTCAAAGCTGTGTTCCATGAGTACAAGGATCAGTTCAAGACGATGACCTGCGGCACGTCCCTCATGTACTGGCAGGGACAGGAGGAGCAGGCGGACGATGTGATCGAGTTCATCCAGGCGGTCTCCAGCCAGTTCCCGAAGATGGGGAAGGATGATGCGCTGCTCCTGATGGCGCACGGCACGCCGCACGTCTCCAACGCATACTATGCCGTCATTCAGGCGAAGCTGGACGCACTTGGGTATAAGAACGTCTATGTCTATACGGTCGAGGGCTGGCCGAGCCTCGAGGATGTCATTCCGAAGCTCAAGGCAAACAAGATCAAGAATGTGACGCTCATGCCGATCATGATGGTTGCAGGCGATCATGCGCACAATGACATGGCAGGAAAAGATGCGGATTCGCACAAGAGCATTCTCGAAGGAGAGGGCTACAAGGTCGATACCTACATGCATGGCCTTGGCGAGAACAAGATGATCCGCGATGTCTATGTGGAGCGTGCAAATGATGCGTTTGATGCCCTGCAGGGGAAGAAGGATGCAGACGCAGACCACATCAAAATGATGAAGTAAGATCGGCGAGCTCTTTCTACGGATTCCAGTGAACGGGCTGCTGCGGAAGTGTTTCACTTCGGCGGCAGCCCCTTTTCTTTGTTTGCGTACCCTGCTATAATAGAAAACAGTGTTTACAGTGCGGGGCACGGAAGTCCCGCATGACAAGGAGAGCAGAGAGATGAAGATAGCAGTTGTCGGTACGGGAATGATCGCACGAGAGGCACTGATTGCCCTGCGTCAGGTGGAAAATGTTGAGGTCGCGCTGATCTGCGCACGCCCGCACAGTCGGGAGAAGGCGCGGGCACTGGCACAGGAGTTTGGTATTCCCCAGGTGGCGACGGACTACGGTGCGATGCTTGCGGCGCACGAGGCGGATTTCGTTTATCTCGGTATTGTCAACAGTGCGCATTTTGATTATGCGCGGCAGGCGATCGAAGCGGGCTGGCACGTCATTGTGGAGAAGCCCTTTGCATCGACGCTCGCGGAGACGGAGGAGCTGATCGCGCGTGCGCGTGCGGCAGAGTGCTATCTCTTCGAGGCCGTGACATCGCTCTTTCTGCCGAATTATTTCGGAATATTGGAAGCACTCCCACGTCTCGGACTGATTCGCATGGTACAGGCGAATTTTTCGCAGTATTCGAGCCGCTACGAGCGTTATCTTGCGCGCGATGTTGCGCCCGCGTTCGATCCTGTGCTCTCGGGCGGTGCGCTCTACGATCTGAATGTCTACAATCTCGCACTCATTGTTTCGCTCTTTGGGCGGCCAAAAACGGCGATCTACGGGGCAAATATCGGATTCAATGGAATTGATACTTCGGGGATTCTCGCACTTCGCTACGACGGCTTTGTGGCGACGGCGGCGGCGGCAAAAGACAGTGACAGCCCGTCCTTTTTCATGATTCAAGGGGAGGCAGGCTGGATCCGTGCCGATGGCACGCCGAACGAACTCCGCAGTTTTACGGTTGCACTGCGCGGCCGTGAGCCGGAAACATATGCGCTGAACCGGCATAAACATCGCATGGTGCACGAGTTCGAGACGATGCGGGACATCTTTAAACGAAAGGACTATCAAAGCGTGGAAGAGGGACTTCAGACATCACGTACGGTGATGGCGGTGATGGAGAAAGCACGCCTGATGGCGGGCATCCAGTTTCGGGCGGATTGAGATGGATGGAACCGATGATGATTGAGATGGAAGATCTCGTCAAGAAGTTTCCGCACACGAATGCAGCGCAGGAAAAAACATGGAAAACGGCGGTTGCCGGGATCTCCCTCTCTGTTCGGCACGGCGAGGTGTTCGGGCTGCTCGGTCCGAACGGTGCAGGGAAGACGACGATCATCCGTATGCTCACGATGCAGACGCAGCCTACGAGCGGCGTGATCCGTATCGGAGGTGCGGACATCCGTCGTGATCCGCGTGTCGTCAAGGAGCGGATCGGCGTGGTGCCGCAGCAGGTCAATTTCGATCAGGAACTCACCTGTTGGGAGAATATGGAGCTGCACGCGCGTCTGCATCACATGGGACACGAGGCGCGCACGGTGCGGATTGAGGAACTTCTCACGGAGATGGAGCTGACCGAGGTGCGCAACGACAATGTGCGCCGCCTCTCCGGCGGGATGAAGCGGCGGCTGCTCATCGCACGCGCATTGATCCACCGTCCGCAGGTGCTCTTCCTTGACGAGCCGACGGTGGCACTCGACCCGCAGATTCGCCGTCACATCTGGGATCTCGTGCGCGAGATCGCTCGGGGCGGCGTGACCGTTCTTCTCACGACGCACTACATCGAGGAGGCGGAGGCGCTCTGTGACCGCGTGTCCATCATCAACAAGGGCGTGCTCATCGATGTGCAGACGCCGCGCGCGTTCTGCGAGGCACTCGGCGCATTTGCCGTGGAGTGGGACGGGGCGGACGGGCGTGCCTATCGCTTCTTTCACGCGCGCGAGGAGGCGCGCGCCCATGCGCGCAGGATCGAGGAGACGATGCAGCGGGTTCTCCTGCGCCCGACGAATCTCGAGGATGTATTCATCGAGCTGACGGGGCGAAAGGAGGGACTCTGATGCTGCGCGATATATGGACGGTGTTCTGGCGTGACTGGATTGTCCTGCGCCGCCGTCTCACGAAATATGTCCTGAGCCGCATGGTCTCGCCGCTGATGTTTCTCATCGCATTCGGTTGGGGTCTTGGGCGCAGCATTGACGTTGGGACAGGATCGTATCTGGACTTTCTCGTGCCGGGGCTTCTCGCGATGAACTCCATGAACATCAGCTTTAACAGCATCATCTCCGTTCATGCGGAGCGCGTCTACCACAGAAGTCTTGAGGAGTATCTGATCGCACCGATTCGCCCCGATGCGTTCGTCATCGGAAAGGTGGCGGGGGCGGTCGTGCGCGGGCTGATCTCCTCGGCGATCATCGTGGTGCTTAGCTACCTGTTTGGTGCACATTTCACGATCACCCCGCTCTTTCTCCTCGTACTTACGCTGAACTGCATGATCTTCGCGGAGATCGGATTTCTCGCGGCGATGTACATCTCGACCTATGAGGAGATGAGCCAGGTCAACCTCTATGTGCTCCTGCCGATGTCGTTCCTCTGCGGGACGTTCTTCGCGACAGCGGCACTGCCGGATGTCGTACGTTGGATTGTGGAAGCGCTGCCGCTGACACATACGAGTCACCTCCTGCGCAGTCTCGGCGGGGCGGGGGACTTCTCCGTGCTTTCACTCGCGGTTGTCATTGGCTATGCGGTACTCGGCATCGCCGTCGGGACGTGGAAGTTCCGACGTCTTACGGATTAGATAAAGGATCACCATGCTCAGGCATATTTTTCATCATAGAGGGGCGGCGGAGGGCTGCGCGCATTTCTGCTGTACCAAAATCGAGGACTTCGGTGTCTCGTTCGGGACGTTCGAGGTCTTTTCTCATGTAAATCTCCATTTTCACTGCGGAGAGATGACGGCTGTCATCGGTCCGAACGGAGCGGGAAAGAGTACGCTCCTGCGTGCAATTCTCGGTGAACTCCCGCATACGGGTCGGCTGCGCTTCGTCGATGCGGATGATCGGCGTATGCGACCTGTCATCGGCTGTGTGCCGCAGTATCTGCGCCTGGATGTGAGTGCGCCGACCACGGTGCAGGATCTCTTTATGGCGTGCCTGTCCTCTCGCCCTGTCTGGCTCTTTCCCGCGCGCGGTCTGCGCACCCGCATCGAGGAAAATCTCGCCCGCGTACGGGCGGAGCATCTGGTCGAGCGCCGTCTCGGCGCACTCTCAGGAGGGGAACTGCAGCGCGTCCTGCTCGCCCTCGCGCTTGATCCCATGCCGAATCTTCTGCTCCTTGACGAACCGGTGTCGGGGGTGGATCAAAGTGGACTTGCACTTTTCTATGAGATTGTCGGACAGCTGCGTGCCCAGGAAGATCTTGCCATTCTCCTCATCTCCCATGATCTCGGTATGGTGGCGCGTCATGCGGATAAGGTCGTATTGATGAATCATGGGGTTGCGGCGACGGGAACGCCGCATGAAGTCTTTGCCGACCCGCAGATGGAGCAGATCTTTGGGCTTTTACCGGATTTGCGCCATCTCAAAGGGCGGGTAGAAGCAGATGCGGGAAGGGTGTGAGCTGCGTGGAACTGATCTACAATGTGCTGGATACACTTCTCCCGTTCGCATGGATGGAGTACACATTTATGAAGAATGCACTCCTTGCGATCCTTCTGATGACACCGCTTTTCGGGCTGCTCTCGACGATGGTGGTCTCAAGCCGCATGGCATTCTTCTCGGATTCGCTCGGACATGGGGCGTTTACCGGTATCGCAATCGGTGCACTTGTTGGCGCGTTTGCGCCGCTTACGTCACTCATCCTCTTTTCTGTTCTGTTCGCACTGCTCATCACATGGATTAAGCATCGTACAGCGGCATCGGCGGATACGGTGATCGGGGTATTCTCGTCAACGGCAATCGCCGTCGGTCTTATGATTATGAGCCACGGCGGTGGATTCTCAAAGTTCTCGCCGCTCCTCATCGGCGATATCCTGAGCATTACGCCCGTTGACCTTGGTGGCTTGCTGGCGGTGGATATGCTCGTCCTGCTCGGATGGGTGCTCCTCTTTAACCGCCTGCTCCTGCTTTCGGTCAATGCGTCACTCGCACGCAGCCGCGGTATCTCTGTCACTGCCGTTGAATCCATGTTTGCTGCGTTGCTTGCTGTGGTGGTTGCTGTGAGCATTCAGTGGGTCGGCATTCTCATCATCAACGCGCTGCTCGTTCTACCGGGGGCTGCTGCACGCAATCTCGCACGGAGTGTCAAGGAGTATCATCTTTTCTCTGTAATGATCGCACTGCTTTCAGGGATGATTGGACTTTTTTCGGCGTATTATCTCGGCATTGCCGCAGGAGCGGCAATCGTAGCGTCGGCAGCCGTGATTTTCTTTTTCTCGCTTGCGGTACGTGCTCGT
>CALJPB010000182.1 GCA_937981305.1 uncultured Selenomonas sp. | reverse complement strand
TCGGAGGGATCCGCAACGCGGTGGACGACGCGGAGGTTCGGCGGCACGGATCCATCGGACACCGCACGCGGCGGAATGACCACCCTGCCGCACTCCATGCCGCGCGTGGTCTCGACGACGACATAATCGCCCTCGGCGATGGTCAGCTGCCCCTGTCCGAAGGAGTATATTTTGCCCGCCGGTTTGAAGCGGACACCTACTATCGTTTGCAAAACTTCCTCCTAGGTATATATATGTATCGTCGTACGTTTGATGTCCCTTGCGAATGCTTCGTTACGCAAACGACTTCCTCGCCCGCAGCAAAAACGCCTCGATCTGCAATGCGGGGTTCACGTTCGCTGCGAAGCGGCGTGTGAGCTGGCGCATCTCCTCCATGAGTGCAAAGAGGTCCGCGCGTGTCAGCTTTGCACGCAGATCGATGAGTTCTGTGCGGCGGTCGATATGGTAGAGTTCCGATGCCGCCCCGTCCTCATGCAGGATGAGAAGGTCGCGCAGTGCCATCTGCAAAAAGCCGATCCATGCCGTGCGCTCGGCGTACGTACGCGCACCGATCTCCGCCGCGCGAGCCCAAATGTCCTCGATACTGAGCGTTCTAAGCCGGGTGAGGAGCGTAATTGCCTCGTCACGCAGGGCAAGCCCCTCCGCCGCAAGCGCATATGCCCGACCGAGACTGCCGTCTGCGAGCGCGGCGATGGTCTCCGCATTCTCCGTGCCGCGCCCCCTGAGTGCCGCCGCTATCTCCGCACGGGGCAGCGCACCAAATGCGATGCGCACGGCACGCGAGCGGATGGTCGGCAAAACAGCGTCATAGGCACTCGTCACGAGGAGAAAGAGCACCTCGCCCGTCGGCTCCTCGATGGTCTTGAGGAGGCGGTTCGCCGCCGTCTCGTTCATTGTCTCCGCACCGTCGATGAGGATGATGCGCCGCTGCGCCTGAACGGGCGCGCCCGATGCGGCGATGAGGATATCACGCACGGCATCCGTGCGGATCATCGCCGCACTCTTGCCCCGTGCCTCGGGCGCTGTCTCGAAGTAGTCGGGATGCACGCCCGCTGCCATTGTGCGGCACGATGCACAGTGCCCACAGGGTGCATCGCCGCCCCCCGTGCAGAGCAGTGTCCGCGCAAGCACGCGCGCCGTGCGCCGCTTGCCGATGCCCTCCATGCCGCAGAAGATGAGGGCATGGGGCAGACGCTGTGCGGCGACAAGTACGCGCAGACGGCGGATGATCCCGGTATGTCCGCAGATGTCCGACCAGTCGTGTGGAAACTCCTCCCGTGCGGGTTCATCACTGCGGACGGCGGGCAGGTTTTTCTTTGTCCGTGCCATTACATATAGAGATCGACGAGGAGTCCGCGGATGGCATCGTGGCTCGCGATGATGTCGAGCTGATCGGACTGCCCGAGACGAATTTTCTCCGCCATCTCCTCCAGTTTGCGGTCGATCTTGCGTACCGATGTGTAGACCTTCTGCCGCCCGAGGCGATCCCACCCCGCCTGCGTGCGCAGCTCGTACATCGAGCCGACCGCCTCGCCGATGAAGTTCTGGATGAGCGAGCGATAGGAGCGCAGCTCCTCGAACGTCGGGGATTTCGAGAGACGTGCGCCCTGCGCGTCAATCTGCTCCAGCAGACGATCCATCGCCTCGCGGGACATGGCGGACTCCTGATCCGCCAGCTCCATGCCGAAATCCGTCGCCGCACCGCGCACACCCGCATCCGTCTCTGCACGCGGCATCGCGAGTGATGTGTTTCGCGTTATGCTGCTGTCTATCTTCATCGCCATCGCGTCCACCGATCCCTTTTCCCGTATTTTATCAGATGATAGAATTCACCAATCATTATTATAGTCCGAACGGGGAACAAAGTCAAAGCCGCGCGACACGGATAAATTGACTTTGTCACAATACTTTGTTATCCTTGTTTCCAAAGATAGAAACGAAAGAAAGGGTATGATGCCATGACACTTGAAGGGGACAAACTCACCGCGCTCCTGCGGCACGGATCTTCGATTCACATCATCGAAAAGGATCTTGAGATTGACTACTACGGGACGCTCGAGCTGAGTGAGGAGGAGCAGGCGGCGGGCAGGCCGGCGGGGGCGCTTGCAGTACGTCTGGATATCCCCATCGGGAAGTATGTCAACACGCCCGAGGTCGGTCAAGTCTTTCAATGCCATCTGACGGGGGCGGGCTGCGTCTATCACTTTGCCGTCCCCTATCGCTCCGCCGCGCCGCTGCCCGATACGATCTGGTATCTCGATCTGCCCGAGAGCGCGGAGCGCATCCAGCTGCGCGATTTCGTCCGCGTGCCGATCCCGATGTCGATTGATGTGAAGCTGCCCGGCGATCACGGCAGTCTGAAGGACTACCGCGAAGTCGCGCTGATCGACATCAGCGGCGGCGGGCTGTGCTTCGTCCATCACGAGCCGCTGATTATGGATGCGC
>CALJPB010000181.1 GCA_937981305.1 uncultured Selenomonas sp. | reverse complement strand
GCCCTGCGCTTCAACAACAGGCGGATATCCTTCCCTCATGTTATGGGGCGGCCGGCGGTGCGGCAGCCCCCTTTTCTCCGCTCATTTTACGTCACTCGATATATTTCGTCAAGCATCACACCACATCGACGCGCAGTACGCCGTCGATCCGGCGCAGGGTGTCGACGATGAAGGTGGGCTTCAGGTGCTCGCCGTTGTACACCTCGAAGTTGAGGTAGACGCGCCGCTCCCCGTCCGTCTCCGCCTCGTCCTCGTCGGTCTTGACCTTGACCCCGCGCGCCCGCAGGTGCAGATCCTCGATGCACGCGCTGATGCGCATGATCTGCCCCGGACGGTCGACGGTGTGGATGGAGAGCGCGAGGAGGTGGTCGTGATCGACCAGCGCGTCGAGCCGCGAGAGGTTGCCGAGGATGAGAAAGACGATTGCCGTCGTCACGCCCGCCGCGAGGTAGAAGCCCGCGCCGACCGCCAGCCCCACGCCCGCGACGACCCAGAGTGTCGCCGCCGTCGTGAGACCCGTGACGGTCAGCCCCTCCTTCATGATCGCACCCGCGCCGAGGAAGCCGATGCCGCTGACGACCTGCGCTGCGAGCCGCGCGGGATCGGCGTTTGTCCGTCCCTCCACGTTGTCGTAAAGCGCCTGTGACATGAGCATGATGAGGCACGAGCCGAGCGCAACCAGCATATTTGTCCGAAGCCCTGCGGACTTGTGCCGCATCTGCCGCTCATAGCCGATGATCCCGCCCATCGCGCACGAGAGCACGAGGCGCAGACAGATCTCCCATTCCTGCATGAGTTACTTCCCTTCTATAATATACCTTTGGTGAACCTGTACGGAGCAGCGAGCCGTTTCCCACATTATCCACAGCTGTGTAGAACTCTGTGGATAAAATTGTTCAAAAGCCCGAAAGTGCCTTTATCCACAGCATTTTGCACAGTGTGCATAACTTTTGCGAACGATTTTCCAATTTCTGTGGATAATGTGGATAAAACAGTGGATAACCCCATATATGGGATGGGGTTTATGAGATCAATCTATATTTTGTAGAAAAAGGTGCGGATTTTGTCCACAGGATTGTGGACATGGACGGGGAAAACTGCCCCTCGTTATCCCGATCACTTTGCACAGTATCCACAGGGAGCATCATGTGCGCTCCGCCGTGCTCCACGCCCCGTAGGGATGGGCGATGAGCGCGGCATTGTAGTAGCGGCGCACGCCCGTCACCTCCGCACCCGCCCATGTGGGCAGGGGAAACTCCTGCGCCTCGTCGACAAGCTCGATCTCGGCGACAACCAGTCCCTCGTTCGCCCCGTGGAACACGTCCACCTCCCAGCGAAATCCCGCGACGGTCTCCACGTAGCGCGTTTTTTCCACAAGGGGGGCATCGCAGAGCGCCAGCAGCTCCTGTGCTTCGGCGTGCGGGATCTCGTACTCGTACTCGCACCGCGACGCGCCGTGTGTTTCCCCCTTGATCGTGAGGAATCCCTGTATACCTGCCGTCCGGATTCGTACGGTTCGCTTCGGATCACGCGAGAGATAGCCCTGTGCCATCGGCGTTCCGACACCGGTCGGACGAAAAGTATTGTTTACCTTGAATTTTCGTTCGATTTCAACACCCATGAAGCCGCGTCCTTTCTGTATTTTATGGAAGAATCCCTTGCATATTCCGCGCGTTTGCTATATATTATGTGATACTGAACGGATGAGATTATTTTAGCAGTGCGTGCACAGGAACGCAACCGCACCGCGCTGAATACACGTCCGTAGGTAGGGAATCCATCTAAGGGAGGAAAGGATCGATCCCGCTTTGAGAGCATTACCACCCAAACGACCAACAAAGAAGAAAAGAGTCTGGCCCTACGTCCTGCTCGGCACCGTCCTCATCTTCGTCCTCGCAGCCGCCGCGGGCGCATTCTTCGCCCAGAGCAGCCTGCTCGACCGCGCGAAGACCG
>CALJPB010000180.1 GCA_937981305.1 uncultured Selenomonas sp. | reverse complement strand
TGCCGTATTCCGTATGCGCTTTCCACCAATCGAGCGTGCGCTTCGCCGTGTCGATCGTTTCCTCCACATCGCCGAAGATGAAGCCGCCCTGAATCGTCAGCCCGTACTGATAGGCGAGAGCCAGAGCCTTCTCCGTCTGCTCGAAACGGATCTTCTTGTTCATGCTGCGCAGGATGCCATCGTCTGCGCTCTCCAAACCGAAGCCCATCGTCACGCAGTTCGAGTCCTTGAGGATGCGCACCATCTCCTCCGTGACATCGCATACGCGGAACTGCGCCCACCAGCGAATGTTGTACGGCTTGATACGCGCACAGAATTCGACCACGCGCTGCATATTGATGGCAAAAAGCTCGTCCGACACAAAGATGTACTTGATATGGTACTTTTCCACGAGGAGGTCAAGTTCCTCGAAGAAATTGTCCAACGAACGCTTGCGGTAGTGACTGCCGCTCGTATGGAAGCAGAACGTGCACTGGAACGGGCACGAGCGGCTCGTCGTCATCGTGATCGCATGATCCTCGTTAATACCGAGGAGATTCGCCATATTTCCGGCAATTCTGCTGAAATCGAACCCGTCGTAGTCCGGAAACGGGATCGAATCGAGATCACGCACCTCCTTGCGCGGCATCGTCCGACGATAGCCGCGCTTATATGGATTGTCCGTTTCACGCAGCTCCTCCCCAAGGATATGCGGCGCAATAATCAAGCCGTTGACCGAGAGCGGATCGCCATGCTCTGCTACCACCCTGCAGAGCTCCGGCGTCGTCTCCTCTCCCTCGCCGATGATGCCGTAGTCCGCAAACGCCAAGACCGCCATCCCCGCCTCGGGCGCACTCGTGATGATGCCGCCGCCCGCGACTGTGGCGATGTTCGGATCGTATTCCTTTGCTGCCCGCAGAATCTCCTTGATGGCGTTGTACTGGAACGAAAGCCCGCCCGTCAGCACCATTCCTATTTCATGCTTCTTGATATATGTCTGCACCGTCTCGGCAACATCGCCCTCCTCGTGGTTCATGTTAACCGTATATACATTCAATCTCGCAGCCTTCATGCAGGAGGATACATAGGGAATTCCCAGTGGAAACTGATACCACTCGCCGACCTTGTCGACAAAACGCGGCATGACAAGCAAATAATTTAATGACGCAGGGGCAATATCCTGCACTCCTGAAATCGAGTGTTTTTTAGCGCCTATCGTTTTGGTAGACACTACTTCTTTGTATTCACCACTCTGCCCATCAATTCTTCTCGCACTCATAAATTTCTCTGTTCTCCCTATCCAATGACACCGCGTGTCAGAAGTTCGGCGGCATCTCCATCGAGGATGTCTTCCTCAAACATCGCATATTGATACTGTCTGCACTTGGCGCAGACTGGATATTTTTCTTTCTGAAACATAAGCTGTGCGCATCGGAATGCCTCCATCTTCCTTCCCTGCCAAATCTGACGTATGGATTCCTGCGCGAGATCACCGAGGATATAGGGGGTCTCCATGGAACAGCACGGTACAATCATCCCATCGGGATTCAGCTGCATCATATAGAACGGCTGCGGACAGACGGCGGCACTGCCGACTGCCGCACCGTTCTGCGTCACATCTGCGGCACCGCCGAGCCTGTCATAGTCGATCTGCGGCACGGCGGGGATGAGGTGCTCCACGGCGATGAAATCCGAGATGTCGCCGAAGGTCTGCAAAAAGACTTCCTCCTCACCATCTTTGAGTGCACAGTCGATGATCTTCACATAGATCTTTGTCGCGCCACGATGCTCGTAGAAGAAGCGGATTTTTTCAACGAGCTCATGAAAGACGCCGCGATGGCGCGTATGCGCGTATGCCGCATCGTCAAGCCCTTGGATCGAGATGCGGATACGTCCGAGCTGCGCCGCAATCAGCGCACGCGAAAGTTCCTCTGTAAGGGCAAGCCCATTCGTTACGATGTCGATCGTATCGGCAACACCGCGCTCTGCCGCATAGGCAACCATGTCCGCAATGTGCGGATGGAGCAGCGGCTCGCCCGTGCCTGCAAAGCGCAGCATCTTGAGGGGGCGCGGAAACTCTGCAAGTCCGTCGATGCACTTTTCATAGAGAGCATCGTCGAGCATAACCTTGCCCGCGACAAAACCGCGCTGTTCCGTTGGGACGGAGTGAATGCAGTAGGCACAGGCAAGGTTACAGCCATAGACGGGAAAGATCTGCACGGAAAAGGGTGTCGCGAGCGGCAGCACGTCTGCAAGACGTGTGCGCTTTCCGCCGGGCGTCTGCCCGTCGATGCGCTGCGCCCTCATCTCCGTAACTCCTCAATGCGTGCGAGGATCGCATCCGCATCGTCGTCGAGATGATCCTCAGGGTGTGCGACATCGTTCGCCGCGCAGCAGGTCGCGCAGCGTTTGTTCTCGCTGCGCCGTCCCTCAAGCTGCATCCGCCAAAATTCATGCATCTGCTCACTGTGCCACATATCGAGAATCCGACCATTGTGCACATTGCCGAGTACGATGGGCTTATAGATCGTATCACACGGCTCAACGTCGCCGTTTGGAAACACCCCGAGCATATAGAATGCGAGCGGGCAGACCTGATAGATGCGATCGGTCTTGACGCCGTTGCGGTCGGTCTCAATCACCATATCCTTCGTCATCTCAACGCCGTCGTAGGCGGGCAGCATGTGCTCGATATACATGCGGTCCGTGCAGTCAGCAAAGAGTTCATAGAACTTTTCATCCTCCCCCTCGTCCAAGGCGACATCCATCACCTTGAGGAAGAGGTTCGTCGTCTTCTTATGGGCATAGAAATAGCGGATATTCTCGACAAACTCATCAAAGTCCACCTTTGCACGGCAAATCTCCGCATATTTCTGCGAGGAAAGCCCCTGCAGCGAGACGCGCAACGTATCCAGCCCTGCATCAATGAGTGCGTCGGCAAGTGCAGGACGAAGCATGGATGCGTTGGAGATGATCTCAATGCGCTCCGCAACATCCTGCTCCTTCGCGATGCGCACCATATCCGCAATATGCGGGTTGAGCAGTGGCTCCCCCTGCCCCGTGAGCGAGAGCATTTTGAGCCGCTGCGGGAACTCTGCAAGCTGCTCGATGGTCTTTTCGTACGTCTCCATCGTCATGTGCTCGGGCGTGAAGTCATACTGCTTTTTCATCTCGGCAAAGCCAAGCGAATGCCCGCAGTAGGCACATTTGAAATTACAGAACGTCGTCGGAAAGACGAACGCACTGTACGGGGTCGCAAGTGGAAGGACGGAGGCGAGCTGCACGCGTTCCGTTCCGTAGATCGGCTTTATTTCGGATGCCATAGTCCCTCCCTAGTCTGCAAAGAGCGGCAGCAGACGCTCCGCATCATCGTCCAGCTGCTCCATCGGGTTGTTGATTGCATTGAAGCAGGTGCATGTCGCGCAGTCTGGAATTTGATCCTTTTCCTTCTTGAGCATCTTGCGCAGGAATCCCCTGCGGCGGCTGCCGTTCCAGATCTCCGTGAGCGTATGCTCCTTCGCGTTGCCCATGGAGAGGTTCTTGCCCAGCCCGGGTACGGGACAGGGGAAAATGTCCCCCTCACAGCCGATCTGCATGAAATAGAAAGACTGGGCGCAAACCTTGCGGTTCACATCGAGTTCTTCGCCATAGAAGTTTTTCGTGCCGTCGACGATCTCACGGAGTCCGGCCATTTGCTGCTGCATGACAACGAGGTGTTCGATGTAGATGCGGTCGGCAAAGGGGCTGAAAATCTCGAAGAACTTTTCTTCGTTCTCCTTTGTCCCCAGTGTCGCGTCGATTGCCTTGATGTAAATCTGTACGTTCCCCTTGTGCTCGTAGAGGTATTTCAGATTCTCGAGATAGCGTTCAAAGTCGATGCGGATGCCACATGTCCCCTCATACCCCGCCGCATCAAGCCCCTGCACAGAGATGTTGATGTTCGTGATGCCCGCCGCGACGAGCGCACTGCTCTTTTCCGGCGTCAAGAGGAGTCCGTTCGTGATAATCTCAACGCGCCCCGCAATTTCTGCCTCGACCACCATGCGCACATACTCCGGCAGGCGTGGGTTCATCAGCGGTTCCCCCAGTCCCGAGAACACGATGCGCTTGATGCCGTCCTGTGGGAATTCTTTCAGTTCGCGGATGATTTTCTCAAAAAACGCTTCGTCCATATGCTGCATAC
>CALJPB010000179.1 GCA_937981305.1 uncultured Selenomonas sp. | reverse complement strand
AGAATTTTGTCGGCAAGGAGGCCATCCTTCAGGAGGCATTCGAGAGCGTTGCACAGAAGGCGTTCGATGAAGCTCTGACCGAGCAGAACATGGAGCCTGTGACGCGCCCCGAGATCGACATCGTGACCCTTGAGGAGGGTAAGGATGTCGTCTTTACGGCAAAGTTCACGCAGCGTCCCGAGGTTACGCTCGGTCAGTACAAGGGGCTGACCGTGGAAAAGCCCGAGGTCACGGTTTCCGAGGAGGACATTGATCGTCAGATCGAGGGTATGCGTCAGAATCAGGGAACGCTCGTGGACGCACCTGCGGATGCCGAGGTCAAAAAGGACGATTTCATTACGCTTGATTTCGAGGGCTTTGTCGACGGCACGGCATTCGAGGGCGGCAAGGGCGAGGACTACCCGCTGCAGATCGGCTCCGGCAGCTTTATCCCGGGTTTCGAGGATCAGCTCATCGGTGCGAAGATCGGCGAGGAGCGCGAGGTCAATGTCACGTTCCCCGAGGAGTATCACGCAGACAATCTCAAGGGCAAGCCGGCCATGTTCAAATGCACAGTGCGCAGCATCAAGTCGCGTGAGCTGCCCGAGCTGAACGACGAGTTCGCGAAGAAGGCGAGCAAGTTCGAGACGCTCGCGGAGCTGCGCGAGGACATTCGCAAGAACCTTCAGGCGGGAGCGGAGCGTCAGGCGGAGACCGACCGTCGCACGAAGGCAATCGACATGGCGACGGAGAACTGCACGATGGAGATTCCGCCGGTTATGGTCGAGAACCGTATCACGGCGATGATTCAAGAGATGGCGATGCGTCTCGAGCAGCAGGGAATGAGCCTCGAACAGTATCTTCAGTACGCGGGTCTCGATATGGCGCGCATCCGCGACGAGTATCGTGAGACGGCGGAGAAGAACGTCCGCACGGATCTCATGCTTGAGGAGGTCGCAAAGGCTGAGGAGATCAAGGTCGAGGGAAGGGATCTCGATCAGGAAGTCTATGCGATGGCACTGTCCTACGGTGCGACACCGAAGCAGGTTCAGAAGATCATCAAGGAGCAGGGACGTGTCAGTGACCTTGCCGCGACGGTTCTGCGCAAGAAAACGGCGCAGTTCATCGTGGACAATATTACGGCATAAGATACCCCCTGTGGGGAGGAACTATGAGTTATTATGTACCGATGGTGGTGGAGAACTCGAGCCGTGGGGAGCGTGCTTATGACATATATTCCCGTCTGCTCAAGGAGCGCATCATCTTCCTAGGTGGACCGATTGACGACAGTGTGGCGAATGTCGTTGTGGCACAGCTGCTCTTTCTCGAGTCCGAGGATCCGGACAAGGATATCCACCTCTACATCAACAGCCCGGGCGGTGTTGTGACGGCAGGGCTTGCCATCTATGACACGATGCAGTACATCAAGCCGGATGTCTCGACCATCTGTATCGGACAGGCAGCGAGCATGGGCTCCATCCTGCTGACGGCGGGCGCGGCAGGGAAACGCTACGCATTGCCGCACGCACGCATCATGATCCATCAGCCGCTGGGCGGTGCGCAGGGACAGTCGACCGACATTCAGATCCAGGCGAAGGAGATCCTGCGTCTGCGTGAGGTCGGCAACAATATTCTCGCGCATCATACGGGGCAGGATCCCGAGAAAATCAATATCGATACAGAGCGCGACAACTTTATGTCGGCAGAGGAAGCCAAGGCATATGGGTTGATCGACGAGGTTGTTACCCGTCCCAAGGCTCCCTCCACAGAGAAGAATGCCTGAGGGGGGGTGACGCGATGAAATTTGGAGAGGAAGACAAGGGGCAGCTTAAGTGCTCGTTCTGCGGCAAGACGCAGGAGCAGGTGCGCAAGCTCGTAGCAGGTCCCGGTGTCTATATCTGCGATGAATGTATCGAGCTCTGCAATGAGATCATAGCAGAGGAGTTCAGTGAGGACGCTGAGGTCGGGCTCAAGGATGTTCCGAAACCGAAGGAAATCCGCCACATTCTCGACCAATACGTCATTGGACAGGACGAGGCGAAGAAGTCTCTGTCGGTCGCTGTCTACAACCACTACAAGCGCATCAACGTGGGTCAAGGGAAAAACGAGGATGTGGAGCTGAAGAAGTCGAACATCCTCATGATCGGCCCCACGGGCAGCGGTAAGACCCTGCTTGCACAGACGCTTGCACGCATTCTGAACGTTCCGTTTGCGATTGCGGACGCGACCTCCCTTACGGAGGCGGGCTACGTCGGCGAGGATGTCGAGAACATCCTTCTGAAGCTGATTCAGGCCGCGGACTATGACATCGAGAAGGCGCAGCGCGGCATCATCTACATCGACGAGATCGACAAGATTGCACGCAAGTCGGAGAATCCCTCCATCACGCGCGACGTTTCGGGCGAGGGCGTTCAGCAGGCACTGCTCAAGATCCTCGAGGGGACGACAGCATCCGTACCGCCGCAGGGCGGGCGCAAACATCCGCAGCAGGAGCTGCTGCAGATCGACACGACCAATATCCTCTTCATCTGCGGCGGCGCATTCGACGGGATCGAGGAGATCATCGAGTCGCGCCTCGGAAAAAAACAGATGGGCTTTGGGGCGGAGGTTCGCTCCAAGAAACGCGTATCTGTGGGTGAATCGCTGAGCAAAGTGATTTCCGAGGATCTGATGAAGAACGGTCTGATTCCCGAATTCATCGGTCGTCTGCCTGTCGTTGTGACACTCAACTCGCTCGACGAAAATGCACTTGTGCAGATCTTGACCGAGCCGAAGAATGCGCTTGTCAAGCAGTTCCAGAAGCTCTTGGAGCTGGACGGTGTGCGGCTCACATTCGAGGATGAGGCTCTGCACCTCATTGCGAAGGAAGCCCTCACGCACAAGACAGGCGCAC
>CALJPB010000178.1 GCA_937981305.1 uncultured Selenomonas sp. | reverse complement strand
ATGCGACAAGACTTGACTTGCCAACACTCGGGTAGCCGACAAGGCCGACATCAGCAAGGAGTTTGAGCTCCAGACGCAGTTTGCGGCTTTCGCCCGGCTCACCAAATTCGGCAAAGGAAGGGGCGCGGTTCGCCGAATTTGCAAACTTCGCATTGCCGCGCCCCCCGCGTCCGCCGCGCACAATGACAGCCTCCATGCCGACCTCTGTGAGATCGGCAAGCACCTCTCCCGTCGCCTCATCTGTGACAATCGTGCCGGGCGGGACATCGACATAGAGATGCTGCGCGTTTCTGCCAAACTGGTTCTTATGTTCGCCGTTTTCACCATTCTTCGCGTTAAATTTACGATGAAAACGAAACGAGAGGAGCGTATTCAGATTGCGGTCGGCGCGGAAGATGACATCCCCACCGCGTCCGCCGTCTCCGCCCGACGGACCGCCCTTTGGCATAAATTTTTCATGGCGGAACGCGGATTTTCCATGTCCGCCGTCTCCTGCCTTCACCGTGATCTGTGCGCGGTCTATAAACTGCATACGTCCCCCTACATAAGAAGCTGTTTTCGCAAGTGCAGCATTTCACTTGTGAAAACAGCTTCTAAAAGAGCCTGTACCCATAACGGGCACAGGCATCCACATATGACAAAGTTATACAGCGGCCTCCGCAAGCGGATACACACTGATCTGGCGCTGATGACGCCCTTTGCGCTCAAAGGCAACCTTGCCGTCAATCTTTGCAAAGATCGTATCGTCCTTGCCGATGCCGACATTGTGCCCCGGATGGAAATGCGTGCCACGCTGACGAACGATGATGCTGCCTGCTGTCACGTGCGTGCCTGCCTGCTCCTTCACGCCAAGACGCTTGGAGTGGCTGTCGCGACCATTGCGCGTCGAGCTGACACCCTTTTTATGTGCAAAAAGCTGCAAATCAAACGAGAACAATCTGTTCACCCCTTTACTTCCTGAATTTGAATACCCTTTGGACTGATCTTTTCAATTTCTGCAAGACCCATATACATGGTCCGCAGAATCGCTTCGGTACAATCATTCGGTGACTCGATGAGCCGCATTTCGAGATTTCCACTCGCAATGTCATAGTTGACGGTGCGATGCAGATGCTCCATGATGCCGAGAAGCGCAGACTGGGTCAGAGCCGATACGCCTGCACAGACAATATCCTGCCCGCGCTTTGCCGTACCGCTGTGTCCTGTGACACGATACCCCGCAATCATCCCGTCCGCATTTGTGAAGATCTCAACCAAAATCACGGATTACGCCTCGATCTTCTCGATAACGACCTTC
>CALJPB010000177.1 GCA_937981305.1 uncultured Selenomonas sp. | reverse complement strand
GATGTGCTTCTTGCCCATGCGCTGTGCGAGGAGAGCCTGTCCGAGTGCGTTGTTGATCTTGTGCGCGCCCGTGTGCAGGAGGTCTTCGCGTTTCAAATAGACATTCGCCTTGCCGTAGTGCTTCGTCAGTCGCTCGGCAAAGTAAAGGTTCGTCGGACGACCCGCGTAGTCGCGCAGATAGCTGCGGAACTCCGCGAGAAATGCCTCATCCTCGCGGTATTTCAGATATGCCGCCTCGAGTTCGTTCAGCGCGGGCATTGCGATCTCGGGTACGTACTGCCCGCCGTAGTCGCCAAATCTTCCCTTCTTACCCATATATCATTGCTCCTTTATATTTGCCAATTCTCTTGCAAATGCGCCCACATCTGCCGCCCGTACAAGCCCCTCGCCCACGAGCACGCCCTTACACCCCGCCGCGTAGACACGCAGGGCATCCGCACGTGTGAAGATGCCGCTCTCACTGATAAGGGTGCGGTTCATGTCCGCATACGGCAGGAGGTCGAGCGTCGTCTGAACGCTTGTATCGAACGTCACGAGGTTGCGGTTGTTGATGCCGATGAACTCCGCCGGTGTCTGCTGTGCAATCGCAAGGTCGGCACGGTCATGCACCTCCACGAGGGCATCCATGCCAAGACTCCATGTGAGGTAGAGTAGCTCCTTCAGCTGCTCAGGGGTCAGGATGCGCACGATGAGGAGAACCGCATCCGCGCCGAGCGCACGCGCCTCGTAGACCTGATACGGGTCGATGATGAAGTCCTTGCGCAGGAGCGGCGTATCCACACGCGCGCGCACCGCCACGAAGTCCTCATTGCTTCCGAGAAAGTGCGGATCGGTATGCACGGACAGCACCGCCGCCCCCGCCGCCGTATAGATGTCGGCGAGTTCTGTGACGCTGTGCGTTGTCGTCAGCCGCCCCTTTGCGGGCGACTGGAGCTTGCACTCTGCTATGAGTCCCCAGCCCCGCCATCGGAAGTGCTCCGCCATGCGGAACGTACCACATGGGAGATTCTCTTTCAGTTCATCGAGCGGGCGGCGTTTCTTTGCCTCCGCTACGATGGCGCGTTTCTTTTCGACAATTTCGGCTAATATATCGCGCACACTGCACCTCCTTCAGGCATCTATCATTCTTGCGTCATGCGACGTATTCCCCCATTCTAGTGGAGGACAGCGCATTTGTCAAATGTGATGATGCCAAGCGATACGCCAAAGCAAACCCTAGCGGAAGTTTCGTACCACTTCCATAAAGACTCTGATTTTCGCCTCGGACTTCGCTCCGTCCTTCTCAAGCCCGCCCGACACATCCACACCGAACGGCTGAAAGATTGCCGCGGCTTCACCGACATTCTCCGCCGTAATGCCGCCCGCTATCAGCACGGGTTTTGTCACACGCGCAATTTCCCGTGCCGCCTCCTGCCAGTGGAACGCCGTCCCCGTGCCGCCCGCTGCTCCCTGCACATAGCTGTCCACAAGGATCATCTCGGCAGGGTACACGTTCGCCGCATCCGCATCGAAATCGTCCCCATAGCGATATGCCTTGATCACAGGATGCTCCGACTGCCGTGCCATCTCCGCACTCTCATGCCCGTGCAGCTGCACGTAGTCCAGTCCAACGTACGCGGCAATTTCATTGATCTCATCCATCGGCGCATCCACAAAGACACCGACTTTCTTTACGCGACGCAGCGTACGCACAATCTCCCGCGCCGCCTCGGGCGCGACATAGCGCCGACTGTTTTTCGCGAAGATAAAACCGATGTAGTCTGCACCCGCCTCCTCTGCCGCACGCGCCGCCGCCATCGTCCGCATTCCGCACATCTTTACACGCATCCGATCCCTCCGTTCATATTTGTTCATCTTAGATGTGTGCCCATATTTTGTCAAATAAAAAGAATCTGTACCCGTCAGAATACAGATTCTTTCTCCGTTATTGCGCCTCCATCCAATCCGCCAGCGCATCCATCGCCATCTCCTTCGAGATGATGCCGTGTGCGTTCCAGATCATCGCATCCACCACATCCATACTCCCCGTGCGCACCGCCGGCACGCTCTGCCAGAGCGGATCGCGCTGCATCGTCTCGAACCGCTTGCGTGCGACGGCACTGTTCTGACGGCTGCTCGGTCCGAACCCCGCATTGATGAGCAGATAGTCCGTGTCGAGTTCGGGCAGCAGTTCGAGCGAGATCGCGTTGTTCGCATCGTTTCCGTCGATGTCCACCACCATCTGCGGCGGGCGCAGGTTGAGCAGCTCGTACATGAATCGGTTGATGTCGTTCGTCGCATAGGGATAGAGGCGCACCTCCTTATTCATGATGCGCAGGAGGGCAACCGTCGCATCCCCTATTTTCCCCTTGATCCGCATGCGGTCACGCTTTGCCGTATCATAGAATTGACGCAGCCGCGCCTCCCCGTCCGCTGGACGTCGGAGAACCATCGAGAACGCGAGGAGCGACCTCTCATAGTCGCGGAGGTCAAAGGCAGCGACGGGTGCAATCTTCGCGAGATCCTGATAGACCCCCTTGCCGAAGCTGTCGCGCATGACGATGAGGTCGGGCTTTGCCGCCTGCACCTGCTCGAGATTGATCGTCTTGTTCTCGTCGTTGATGCTGATGGTCATAACGCCGCGCGCCGCAAGCCGATCATACAGATAGTACTGCGGGAAGTTATAGGCGGCAACCATCGACGCATCGAGTGCGAGCATAGGGTCTTCCATGCGGATGCAGACGATGCGCACGGGTGCGTCCGGCAGCTCTGTCTCACCGAATTTATGCGTGAGGATGCGCTTCCCATCCTCCTCGCGGTAGAGTTTCTGCGCCGCCTTCTGCTTCTCAGCAAAGCGCGCAGCAAACTCCGCATCAATCGCCTCTGCCGTGTCCTCGCGCAGGCTGGCAGGGTCGAAACGCCGCGCCGCCTGTACTGCCTTCTGCGCCTTCTCGGATTTCTCCCCGCGAATATCGGTAGAGCCACAGCCCGCCGCCAGCAGCGCAAGCCCCGCGAGGACGGCGACCAGTCCCCTCGCGCCCCTCATGCGGGCTGCCCCGCTTCGTCCATGAAGTACGGAATGCACATCGGCCGCCCTGTACGCGGGTCGTTCATAATCTCGGCGTCGATGCCAAAGACGCGGCGCAGCATCTCCTTGTGGAACACCTCGGCAGGCGTCCCGCAGTATAGGAGCT
>CALJPB010000176.1 GCA_937981305.1 uncultured Selenomonas sp. | reverse complement strand
TCTCCCATCACCTCTGCATGGTAGACCTTGTCGATCTCATAGCGTGGATGGAGCAGCCCCTGCGTCAGTGCTCCATCGTTTGTGATGAGGAGCAGCCCCTCCGTATCAGCATCGAGCCGCCCCACGGGATAGAGCCGCGCAGGGAGATCGGGAAGGAGATCGAGCACCGTTTTGCGCCCCCGATCGTCCCGCGCCGTCGAGAGATAGCCGCGCGGCTTGTTGAGAAGAATATAAAATCGCTTTTCCTCTGGCTGAATACGGTTGCCATCGACGGTAATGACATGATGTGCCACATCATATTTCGAGCCGAGCTCCGTCACGACAGCACCATCTACACTGACCCGCCCTGCGCGAATCATCTCCTCCGCTGCACGGCGTGACGCCACGCCCGCATTGCTGAGGATTTTCTGCAATCGTTCTTCCATTTCGCTTCCTATCGCATTTTGACAGCACTTTTGCCCATCAGACGAGTGAGTGCGCTCTGCGCTTCTTTCGATCCGTCAATCCAATACGTCTCGCCCAGCCTGCGCCATCGTCCCTCACTTTGCACATAGACGGGATGATCCCCCGGATGCGCAGCGAAAATCTCCTGCATCGCCGTCCATAGCGTACGGCGATCAACAGTTGTCTGCGGAATCAGATAGAAGGAAGAGCGATATTCATTCATCCGCCAGATCTCCTCGGCAAGCAGCTTTGGCTCCTCGCCCGTCGTATCGACATGCCCCTCCACGACGAGAATCATATCCGTCTCCAAATCGGACACGTGCGCATAGAAGACGCGCGGGAACACGGTGACTTCGATCTTGCCGCTGAAATCCTCCAACTCCGCAAAGAGCATCGTGTCGCCCTTCTTCGTTGTAAAGCGTTTCGTACTCGTCAGTATGCCGCCGATGCGTACAAGCTGGCGATCCTTGCGCACGGTATTCGGGATCTCACCGATGGAGAGCAGGGCGGAGAGCGTATCACAGTAATCGTCCAGTGGATGTCCTGTGATGTAAAAGCCCGTCGCTTCCTTTTCCCACGTCAAACGCTCGCGTGCCGTACTCGGCGGAACATCTGCGGAGACGGCAATCTGCTGAACCTCCTCCATCGTCTCCTCGCCAAAGAGACCGCCCTGTCCGCTCAGCACATCGCGCTGACGACGAGCTGCATCCTGCATCGCAGCATCGAGGGATGCAAGAAGTTGGTTGCGCTCCGTACCGATGCTGTCAAACGCACCGCATTTGATGAGGCTTTCAAGCGCACGTTTATTGACCGCACGCATATCAACACGCGCACAGAAATCGACAAGAGAGCGAAACTTCCCCCCCTCTGCTCGTACACGCTCCATGCTTACAATCGCATTCTCGCCGACGTTGCGGACAGCAGCAAGCCCGAAGCGAATTGCGCCATCCTCGATGCCGAACGTCGCCGCACTTGAGTTGATATCCGGTGGCAGGATCTTGATCCCCATCTGGCGGCAGAGCTGAATGTAGACGGGGATCTTGTCCGTCTTGTCCATAATGCTCGTCAGTACGCCAGCCATAAACTCTACGGGATAATGTGCCTTGAGATATGCCGTCTGCCATGCAAGCAGACCGTAGGCGGCACTGTGGGACTTGTTGAACCCATAGTCCGCAAAATGCGTCAAGAGATCAAAGACATGGTTCGCCAGCGATGTCTCAAGCCCGTTCTTCGCACAGCCCTGCAAAAAGATTTCCTTCTGTGCCATCAAGAGGTCATGTTTCTTCTTTCCCATCGCACGGCGCAGCAGATCCGCCTGTCCGAGACTGAAGCCTGCAAGCACCTGCACAATCTGCATGACCTGCTCCTGATAGAGCACAACGCCGAATGTCTCCTTTAGGATCGGCTCAAGGAGAGGATGCATATAGACAACCTCTTTTTTCCCATGCAGACCGTCGATGAAGTCCGTCACCATGCCGCTGCCGAGTGGACCCGGTCGGTAGAGTGCCACCGTCGGAATAAGATCGACAAATCCCTTCGGCTGCAGATCCTTGACGAGATTCGTCATGCCCGCTGACTCCATCTGGAAGACAGCTCCTGTATCTCCATCGCACAGCATTTGTGATGTTTTCTCATCCACCAGAGGAATCGCATCGACATCCAGTTCAATCCCATGCGATGCACGTACATGACGCACTGTATCTGCAATAATTGTGAGCGTACGCAGCCCCAGAAAGTCCATCTTGAGCAGACCGAGTGCCTCCACATCGTCCTTGTCGAACTCCGTAACGAGCGTCCCCTCCGAGACCCAGACGGGCACCTGGCTCGCAAGCGGCTCCTTCGCAATCACAACGCCTGCCGCATGAATGGAGATATTGCGCGGCAGCCCCTCGATCCTCCGCGCAAGGTCGATCACCCTGCGAACACTCTCGTCCTCCTCATAGAGACGGCGGAAGTCCGACGACTCTTTGAGGGCGCGCTCCAACGTGATGTTTAGTTCCGCAGGAACAAGCTTGGTAATGGCAGATACTTCGCTGAACGACATTTCAAGTACGCGCCCGACATCGCGAATTGCGCCCTTTGCCCCCATCGTTCCAAACGTGGCAATCTGCGCCACATGATCCTCGCCGTAACGCTCCTTGACATACGAAATCACCCGACCGCGATTGATGTCGTCAAAGTCAATATCAATATCGGGTGCGGAGGGTCGTTCCGGGTTGAGGAACCTCTCAAACAGCAGGCCGTGTTTAATCGGGTCAATGTTCGTGATGGTCAGCGCATACGCCACCAAAGCACCGGCAGCGGAACCACGGCCCGGCCCCACGCGAATACCAATGGAGCGTGCGTGCTTAATCAAATCCGCCACGATGAGGAAGTATGAAGGATAGCCCTTCATATCAATAACCTCAATTTCGTAGTTCGCGCGGTCAATATAGACCTGCGGAACTACCCCGCCGTCGAAACGCTCTTTCAGCCCTTCCATCACTTCATGCGTCAGCCATGAAGTGGGCGTGTGCCCGTCAGGAACACTGGCAATGGGCATGCGATCGTGCGGATGCGCTTCCCAGAGTTTGCTGTAATCCTGTACGCGCTCAGCAATCAGCAGCGTGTTATCGCAGGCACCGGGCACAAGGTTATCCCAGGTCGCGCGCATTTCTGCGGCGGATTTAATAAAGTACCCGTCGCCGTCGAATTTGAAGCGATCCGGATCTTGCATTGTTTTGCCGGT
>CALJPB010000175.1 GCA_937981305.1 uncultured Selenomonas sp. | reverse complement strand
CGCCTCCTCGTGCCGCTCAAAGCGGTCGGGGCTCACCGCGGCACGCATCGCCTCTCCCACGTCCGCGACCGTCATCGCACTCTCCCCCGAGTCCCAAAGAAAGATCTCCTGCGCCGCACGTGCTTGAAGCACATCGCGCCGCGCCGGCAGCGCGTGCGACTTTTCGAGCACCATCTCCTGTATCTCAGGATCGGTACTCAGCAGCTTCATGAACGCCCATGCGAGTTCGCGCCGCTGCGAGCGTACGCTCATCCCTACGAGCAGACTGTCCATCGTCGAGATATTCCCGCCCGAGAGACCTGCGGGCAGTGGAATACAGTCCCACTCGAAGGAACTGTACTTCTTCACGCGCCACGGATAGGGCTTGTACGTACGGTACTCGGCGAACGTGAACGGCCGGAACGCAACGCGCCCCGTATCGAAATCACGCGCTGTGACGACATACCCCGCGTGTGTCTCCGCGAGTTCCTTCATAAAGCGAACGGCTTCCTCCATGCGCGGATCGGCAAAGTACGAGGCTTTGCCGTCCTCCCGAAAGAGACGGACACCGTTCGCTGTCGCTGCCTGCTCCCATGTGTAGTCATATGTGCCGAACTGATCGGGAACACCGTCCCCGTCCGTGTCCTTCGTGAGCTGACGCGAGAGCGCGAGGAAGTCCGCCCACGTCCAGTCAAGGGGCGGCATCACAAGCCCTGCGTGGGCGAGCAGCGTCTTGTTGACGAACATGAGCGTGATCATATTCTCCATCGGCAGCGCGTACGAACGTCCGTTATACTGTCCGTTCTGAAAAGCCGTGTGCTCGTAGAGTTCGGCAGAAAACTCCGCGTCGCCCTCCATCAACGGCGAGAGGTCGCGAAGTGCTCCACGCTGTGCATAGAGCTCAAAGTCCTCCGTCGGCAGAAGAAATACATCCGGCTCCTCCCCCTTCAGGAACTGCGCAGCAAGCCACTCCGGATAGTCCTCCCGCTGGATGCCGCTCACATAGACGACACGCACCCCCGGATGTGCTTCCTCAAATTTCTCCTTCGCACGGTCGATGATCGCGTACGGCTCACCATGCGGCACGCCCCAGTTGCTGCCCGCAAAGATGCCGACGCGCAGGATGGGACTGCTGCGCTGCACGAGCCATGTGACAAGGAGCGCGGCAATGAGAAGGACGAGGAGTGCAGCCCCCATTTTTCGCTGTGCGCTCATCTCACTTCGATCCTCCCCCTCTCATCTGCGAGAGCCCGATCTGCACCGCCCAGAGCGCGAGCTGTGTGCGGTCACGTAAGTTCAGCTTCGAGAGAGCCGTACTGAGACTGTTGCGCACCGTCCCCTCCGAGAGAGAAAGCTCCCCCGCAATCTCCTTGTTCGAGAGGCCTCTGCCGACGCGCTGGGCAATGCTGCGCTCCGTGTGCGTGAGTTCCTTCACCCCCTGCAGATCAGACTCCGCCCGATAAGCCCCCTGTGCCATCTGACTGAACAGTTTCACCACCTTACTGGTCACGTCGGGATTCAGGATGTTGCCGCCCGAAACGACGATCCGAATGGCATCCGCGAGCTCCTGCACACTGCCGCCCTTGAGGAGGTAGCCGCTCGCACCGTATTTCAGCGCGGAGTAGACATAGTCGTCGTCGTCAAAGGTCGTGAGGATGATGATGCCGACATGGGGATAGCGCTGCTTGACCGCCTTCGTCGCAAGCACGCCGTCGAGCTCCGGCATACGGATGTCCATGAGGATGATGTCAACGGGCGTTCGGTCGAGGAGTTCCAGAGCCTCGCGCCCGTTTCCTGCCATCGCCGTCACCTTCATGTCCTCGTTCATCTCAAGCACAATTTTGAGACTCTCGCGGATGAGCTCCTGATCGTCCGCAATCATGACGTTAATCATGCGCTCCACCTCCTCCGCTGAGCGGTATCGCAACATCGACCGTAAAGCCGTCTGCACTCTGATAGGCGACCGTGCCATGCAGGAGACAGAGACGCTCCTGCATATGGCGCAAGCCAAATCCCGGTGTGACCTCCACGCATCCTGTACCGTCGTCGGCGATGCGGATGCCGAGGATGCCCGCCGTCTCGCCGATCGTGATGCGGACGTGCCGCGCCTGACCGTGCCGATGCGCATTTGTCAGTGACTCCTGCAGCACGCGGTAGATCACATCCTCCTGATCCTCGCGCAAATTCGAAGGCCACTGCTGCACATCGAGCACAATATCCATGCCCGATGCCGCGGCATAGTCGTGCGTCATACCCGCAATCGCCTCCTGAAAGGGCAGCTTTTCCATCGCATCGGGACGCAGCTTCTTCATCGAGCGACGCACGTCCGTGATCCCCTTCTGCGCCGTGTCGCGGATGCGTGCGAGCTGCTGCCGCGTGAACTCCGGTGCCGTTTCAAGCGTCACCATGCAGGCGTCCAGCCCTGCGGTGATACCCGTAAGTGCGTGCCCGAGTGTATCGTGAATCTCACGTGCAAGGCGGTTGCGCTCGCGTGTCTCCGCCATGCGTCCCGCGTGAATGGCATATGCCCGAAGCCGCGTGTTTGCCTCCTCGAGCTTTTCATTCAGAAGACGGATGCGCGCTCGTTCCTCGTTCTTGTTCTTGATGAGCAGGACGAGGTAGGAGACGAAGAGGATCGTATTCAGTGAGGAGCACGCACTGCGGAGTGCGAGCAGAATGCTCTGCGTCCCTGCGTTGTAATAGGAAATGTACGCCTCGAACGGGATGACACGTGTCTGATGGAGCGCGAGGTTGACGTTCGCGATGAGATAGAGCACAACCATCGCGCCAATCAGGAGCGAGGCGCGGTGGTGTCCCTCATAGCGCTGCATCATGTCCGCTACCACGAGCAGCACCATGCCGTCATAGGCGAAATTCACACTGCGCATGAGTGTCATACAGGCGGCGATCTCAAGCGTCAACAGGAGATAGAGCCGCACGCGCTGTGCGGACGCATCGAGACGGTAGAGCCAGCCAAAGAGGGTGAGCAGGAGAAACGAGAGTGCAACTGCAATGCTGCTTTCCACAGGGGAGAGCGGGAGCGCATTCACCTGCTTCAAAAAGGCGTACGCCCCCATCGACATCCGGATCTTGTACTGGGTCAAGCAGAGGAACGCCATCAGGAAGGCGATGACAACTGCGTTGTAGGTGTAGAGCAGCCAATGCACATCCTCGAATGCACGGGCGCGTACCGAAAATCCTGCCGCCGTCATTCAGTCCCACCCCCCGCCGTCATTTTCATCCACGTTCTCGACGGTCAAAAGGCGCGTCGGCAGCGTGACATCCGCCGCCCCCTCGCCCGCGAGGATGCGGTACGCCTGCTCCGCCGCCATTCGCCCGATATTGCGCGGAGACTGGACGGCCGTCGCCGTCATCCAGCGGGCGCGGATGAGGTCACGGCTCTCAGGAACGCCGTCCACACCGTAGACCATCGTATCCGTCGGAGCGCGTCCTGCGCTCCGGAGGGCGGCAATCGCCCCAAGAGCGGCGGGATCGTTCAGTGCCATCACAACATCGATGTCGGGATGCACGGCAAGCATCTCCGCCATGACAGGCATCGCAATCTCAAGCTGCCCGCTGCACTCCTCCTCCGCAATGATCTGAAAGGCGGGATGCTGTGCAATCGCCGCGCGAAATCCCTCGATGCGCATCTGCGCCGAACGCGCCTCGGAATGCTTGAGGAGGGCAATGCGTCCGCTGTCTGCGTGCGCGATGAGATGCTCCGCACACTGCACACCCGCGCTGTAGTTGTCCGAGACCACGGTGGCGGCGACGTAGCCCTCCTCGGCGATGTTCGTGTCGATGGCAATGACGATGACGTTTGCCGCATGCGCCTGTGCGAGCACGGCATCCATGCGCATACCGCCGACGGGGTTGATGAAGAGGACGCGCACGCCGTCCGCAATGAGCCCCTCGATCTCCTCAATCTGCCGCACGGCATCCAAGGCGGGGTCACGCGAGATAAGGACATCGCCGTGGTTCTCGACAACGGTGCGAATCTCCTCATCGATGATCTCGTAGAACGGATTGTTTGTCGTCATGTAGACTGCGCCAAATTTCTGCCGCATCTCATTCCCGCGTTCGGAGTGGTCGGTCTGTGCAAATAGGGCACAGACGAGCCCCGCAATCAGCACGAGGGGGAGCAGTATCCACCGCCATGACAACGGTTGCTGCATCGTAGCCCCTCCTCTCCCCTAGAATACTTCCATTATATATCAAAAGGGACTGCCGCACGAAACATTTTTTGTTTCGCAGTGCAGTCCCCTCCAAAAAAACATTTAGGCGAGCAGACCGATCGCGTAGCCGATGATGCCGATCGCAAAGAGTCCGAGGATGATAACGAGCGGGTTGACCCCCTTACGCAGGAGATACATACACGCAAACGTCATGAGGAGCGGAACAATGCTCGGCATGAGACTGTCGAGGATGCTCTGCACGGTCGTGACAACGATCTCCCCCTGCGGATTCACATACTCCGAG
>CALJPB010000174.1 GCA_937981305.1 uncultured Selenomonas sp. | reverse complement strand
ATGATATTGCGGCTGAGCTTGTCCGGATCATGACGCACCGCATCGGTCTGGTTGATGATGTCCGCCGCGACGAAACCTATGCCGAGTGCATTGATGGACTCCTCGTCCACCACGACGGGAGCAACCCCCTCTGCGGCATACTTTGCACGAAGTTTATCCGAGATCGGAGCATTGTTGACCAGCATAAAGTCGATCGCCCCACGTCCCGCGTGTTTGATGATCGCCTCCGCGTGCATGGCGGCGGTATAGCCGTCCGTCTCGCCCGGCTGGGTCATAACGTTGCAGATATAGATCTTGAGCGCACGGCTTTTCCTGACCTCCTCTGCAACACCATTCACGAGGAGGTTCGGCATGATGCTCGTGTAGAGACTGCCGGGACCCAGGATGATCGCATCCGCCGTGCGGATTGCCTCAAGGGCGGACGGCACAGGTGCAACATCCTGTGGAAAGAGACGTACGCGGCGGATGCGTCCCGCCACCTCCGGGATGTGTGACTCGCCCTCGACCACGGTACCGTCCTCGAGAATCGCATCGAGACGCACGGACTGCTTCGAGGCGGGGAGCACGCGCCCCTTGACAGCGAGTACCTTGGAGGACTCGCGCAGTGCCGTCTCCATGTCGCCCGTGACTTCCGCCATCGCCGCAAGAAAGAGGTTGCCGAAGCTGTGTCCCGCGAGATTGCTCTGCCCCTCGAAGCGGTACTGGAAGAGCTTTTCCATCAGCGGCTCGGTATCGGCGAGTGCCACAAGACAGTTGCGCAGATCCCCCGGCGGGATGATACCGAGCTCCTCGCGCAGCCGCCCCGACGACCCGCCGTCGTCCGCGACCGTCACTACCGCCGTCACATTGCTTGTCAGTTCCTTGATGCCGCGCAGGAGGACAGAAAGCCCGTGTCCGCCGCCGATCACTGTGACGGCAGGTCCGCGGCTGAGGCGCGTCTTTTCATAGACAAGATCCACGAGACGCGCCGATGTTCCATCGGGCATGAGCGCCGTGATGACAGAGCGGATGATGTGCCGCGTCGCCACGAGCATCAGCCCGCTGCCGAGAAGTGCGACCGCCGCCCCCGCAATCGCGGTAAAGCCATAGTCATAGCTGCCCTGCCATGTGTAGACGAAACGGAAAATCGCTTCCTCGATTCTGTCAATGTATTTGTAATTGAAAACAAGTGCCACTCCAAGCCCGACACAGAGCGTCCCGACAGCAAACACAAAGAGCCATCGCTTGAACCCCATGCCTGGATAGAGCCATTTCATGAGATGCATCCGCTATCCCTCACTCACGTGTTCCTGTACCTCGTTTTTCATGAGGTCACGGTGCTCGAGATGTACCTCATAACTGCCCTTGATGCGGTCATAGAGATGCTTTGCGATGAACACGCTGCGGTGCATACCCCCCGTACACCCAATGGCAATGACGAGCTGACTTTTCCCCTCCTTTACATACTGCGGCAGGAGGAAGTCGATCAGCCCGTCGAGGTACTGCTCGAATTTCTGCGTCACATCATACGACTCGATGTAGGACGCGACCTGCGGCACCGTTCCGCTCTTACTGCGAAGACCATCCACATAGAACGGATTCGGCAAAAACCGCACGTCAAAGACGAGGTCGGCATCCAGAGGTATTCCGTACTTGAACCCGAACGAGAGGATGTTGACGTTCATCTCCGCATCCCCGCCCGGCGTGTCGTAGTACTGCCGGATGATGTCGCGTAGCTCCGCCTTACGCAGGTTCGAGGTGTCGATCAGCTGCGTTGCCCGTGCACGAATCGGGGCAAGCTGGCGCCGCTCGCGCGTCACGCCCTCCGAGATGCGTGCGTCGGGCGCGAGGGGATGCGGACGGCGCGTCTCCTTGTAGCGTCGGATGATGACATCGTCGGATGCCTCGATGAAGAGCAGTTCGTAGGAAGCATTTCCCGCATCCAGCTCGCCGAGAATCCGTACGAAGTCATCGAAGAACTCGCGGCTGCGCGTGTCCACAACAATGGCGACGCGATTGATCTGTCCATGTGTCTCACGACAGAGATCGATGAACTTCGGAATGAAGACCGGCGGCAGATTGTCCACACAGAAATAGCCCAGATCCTCCATATAGCGTGCCGCGAGTGACTTTCCGCCGCCCGACAGCCCTGTCACGATCACAGGGCGGAACTTCTCCGCCGTACGCTTCGTTTCTCCCATTGCAGATCACCTCACAGTACAAATTTCTCAATCGCAAGCGCGATTCCGTTCGCATCGTTCGATGCCGTCACATAGCGGGCGCGTTCCTTTGCCTCGGGCAGCCCGTTCTCCGGTACGACGGAGAATGCCCCCATCTCGAGCATCTCGAAGTCGTTGTCCGCGTCGCCCGCGACCATGACCTCGTCGAGGGTCAGCCCCATCGCATCCGCGAGAGCCTGCACACCGACCGCCTTGTTCACGCCCGGCGGATTGATGTCGACGCTCGTGCCCGTATTCTGCTGCGGCACAAGGCGGTCGCCGAACTGCGCCCGCACCTCGCTCACATAGGCAGCAACGCCGTGCGTGAGCTCGCGCAGGACGAACTGCGGTACGTTCTCGGCATAGCGCAGATAATCGTCGCCGACCTCGTGTACCACAAAACCTGCCGTTGTGCGATAGGCGGTAAAATAGTCCGCACGGTACTCCGGCGCGTAGATGTCAATGCCGCTGTACCAGTTCACATACCAGTTTCGTTCATAGGCAAAGGTCAGGAACTCCCGCGTGAGTGCAGGATCGAAATAACGTGCAAAGACAGGTTCTTCCTCCGCTGTTCCGACGTAGCCGCCGTTACAGCAGATGACCGGTGCATCGGAGGCGAGGAGGCGCGTGAAATAGAGTGCCGAGCGCAGCATGCGCCCCGTCGCGATCGTCACCGTGACACCGCGTGACATGGCGCGTGCAATGATGTCCTTCGTGCGCGTCGTGATTTTCTTGTCCGACGTGAGGAGCGTCCCGTCCAGATCGAGTGCAATGAGCTTGATCGCCATTCCGTTACCCCTTCATCGGCACGGGCGCATCCGCCCCCATGCCGAGCACATAGTGATAAATCGCCGCCGCCAGACCATTCTCCTCACAGGTCAGCGTCTCATAGTCCGTCACCTCTTTGACCTCGGGGAACGCGTTGCCCATGGCGATGCTCTTGCCCGCAGCATTCAGCATGGGAAGATCGTTGTATGCATCACCGATGGCCATCGTCTCCTCAATCGCGATGCCGAGCTTTGTCGCGAGGGAGCGCAGTGCCGATGCCTTCGAGATCCCCTTCGGGACGATCTCAATGAGGCAGTCCGCCGAGCGCGTCACATCCACGTGTTCGCCGAATGCAGCGAGCACCGCCTCTGCCCGCGCGAGCGTCACCGAGAGCTCCTTCGTCACGAGGAGCAGCTTGCAGTTGCCCTCCGTGTGCGCAAAGAGACCGTCCCAGCCGACCGCCTCGCCCGTCAGCTTCTGTGAGTTCTCGTAAAAGCGGGACTCATCACACGCCTCCACATAGCGCAGAACGCCGCCGCTGTAGCTCTGGATGTACCAGCCGCGCGCCTGGCAGAACGCAATGATGTCATGCGCGAGCGCGGGATCGACCGTGTGCTCCTCGTAGACGCGCCCGCTCGGGCTCTTGATGAGCCCGCCGTTGTACGATATGATCGGCACGTCCACGCCGAGTGCGCGGGCGACGGGCAGCGCCGCCTCGAACATACGCCCCGTCGCGATTGTCACCGTGACCCCCGCCTCCACCGCACGGCGCACAGCGGCGATATTCTCCGCCGACACCACATTTCCGTCCGGCAGCATCGTCCCATCCAGATCCGATACGAATAGCTTTACTGCCATTTCATCCCCTCCTGTATGCCAAATCCCCTGTTATCTCATGATGTGAATCGTTTGCGCAACGAAGCGTTCGCGTGGGATTCGCGACACAGAGTCTCCCAAAATGCTGACAAATCCCATTCCCCTATGTTATAATACCCAGAAAACACCATCGAAGGGAGGAGCATCTTGCAGAACGTATTCCGTAAATTTCTCATCCTCATCGGTATGCTCCTCATCCTCACGGGCATCTTCGGGCTCTCCTACACCTACCGGATCGACCATCGCACGGCACGCAGCCTCTCCGCGTATGCGCGCATCGACTTTCAGGCATCTTACACGGGTGAGGGACGGCTTGAAGGGGCAACCCTCGCGCTGTGGGACTACCGCTTTGACGAGGCGAAGCTCCTGCCCGATGTCATCCTCTACACCGACGGCACTGCGTGGGAGATGAAGGCAATTACCAAATATACGCCGCGTCCCGCCGAGGGCGCGGACAGCCCGTACAAAAACGAAAACAAAATGTTCGTCGAGCTCCCGCGCGCCAGCCTCCCCGCTGTCCGCAAGGCGACGGGCATCCGCCTCCGCTTCTACTACGACAACGGACAGACCATCGACCTGCCGCTGAACGAACCCGACCTTGCTTACTGGCAGCGCGAGCTCGGAAAAGGCATCTAAAGGCTATTGTACTGTTATTGAAAACATTCGTCAAGGCAGGGGACTTCTATGAAGAAAAACGACCTCGTCCTCATCGGCGCACTGCTCCTTCTCTGTGGGATCGGTGCCATATTTTTTTTCACACGCACGGACAATGGCGTGCGTCATGCCGTTATCACACAGGACAACGTGCAGCTCTACGACATCCCGCTCACGGGACACACGGGTACGGAGAACATCGTCATTGCGGATGAGCACGGGGCGAACACGATCCGCATCGAGGATGAAAGCATTGCCGTCGTCGATGCGGACTGCCCCGACCTCGTCTGCGTCAAGACGGGCAAGGCATCAAAAAAAGGCGATGTAATCGCCTGTCTGCCGCACAAGCTCCTCATCGAAGTAAAGTGATATGACGATACACCGCATGACGCGCATTGCGCTGCTTACCGCGCTCTCCCTCATCCTCTTTGTACTTGAGGGATTCCTCCCTCTGCCGCTGCCCGTCCCCGGCGCAAAGCTCGGGCTCGCCGCCATCGTCACACTCATCGCACTTCATCTCCTGCCGACGCGCGACGCAGCACTCATGCTCACGCTGCGCATCCTCCTCTCCTCGTTCTTCGGTGGAGGTATCGCACCCATGCTCTACAGTCTCGCAGGTGGTGCGGCGAGTTTTGCCGCGATGGTGCTGCTGAAAAAATACACGCAGCTGTCCATCGTCGGCATCAGTGCAGCGGGCGGATTCCTGCACAACATGGCGCAGCTCCTCGTCGCCGCCGCCGTCATGCAGGCCTCCGCCCTCTTTTCCTACGCTCCCGTACTCGGCTTCGTCGGAATATTGACAGGCATCGGCATCGGTATGTCCGCACAGATAATTTTACAGAAAATATTGAGATAAATATTCTCAATATCATTTTTTTGTGCTATACTCTCATTAGCAGATTTTTCTCTCTACTATCATAATTTTAAGGAGGACAATCCAATGGAGTATCGTATCGAACACGATTCCCTCGGTGAGGTCAAAGTTCCGGCGGACAAGTATTGGGCGGCGCAGACGGAGCGCAGCTTTGAGAACTTCCCCATCGGCATTGAGAAGATGCCCGCCGAGATCATCCACGCGTTCGGCATTCTGAAGAAATCCGCCGCGATTGCAAACAACAAGCTCGGCAAGCTCGACGACAAACGTCTGGATGCCATCAAGGCGGCGTGCGACGAGATCATCGCGGGCAAGCTTGCGGAGCACTTCCCCCTCGCGGTCTGGCAGACGGGCAGCGGCACACAGTCGAACATGAA
>CALJPB010000173.1 GCA_937981305.1 uncultured Selenomonas sp. | reverse complement strand
TTTTCCCCGATGGCTTTCGGAACGATGTCCAGATTGTTGCGACAGTCTTGTGCGTAGAACAGGACAATCCTCCGGAAATTGCGGCGATGATCGGTGCTTCCTGTGCGCTGACGGTATCGGATATTCCTTTCATGGGGCCGATTGCGGGCGTTCGCGTCGGGTATGTTGATGGTGCATTTGTCATCAACCCGACGGAGGCACAGCGTGCTGTTTCGGAGCTAAATCTCACCGTAGCCGGCTCTCATGATGCCGTGATGATGGTGGAAGCGGGCGCAAATGAACTTTCTGAAGAAGTTGTTCTCGACGCGATCCTGTTTGGTCATGCTGAGATTCGTCGCCTTGTCGAGTTTCAGAACGATATTCGGAGTGCCTGTGGAAAAGAAAAGATCGTTCCTGCAATTTTTGCTGTTTCCGAGGAGCTGGAGTCCAAGGTACGTGTGTATGCGGAGGAGCGTCTTGATGCCGCAACGCGCAACAGTGACAAGCTTATGCGTGATGCTGATATCGCAGCGATTAAGGCGGAGACCGTCGAGCATTTCATTGAGGGGTATCCGGAAGCGGCAAAGGAAATATCACAGATCCTCTACAAGATCGAAAAGGGCATTGTCCGTCATATGATTACGCACGAGAAGATCCGTCCGGACGGACGTGCGCTGGACGAGGTGCGCCCTGTCAGCTGCGAGGTTGGCATCCTGCCGCGTACGCACGGCTCCGGGCTCTTCACCAGGGGACAGACGCAGGTGCTTACTGTCACGACGCTTGGCTCCATTGGAGACGAGCAGATCATTGATGGCCTTGGCCCTGAGACAACGAAGCACTATCTGCATCACTATAACTTCCCAGGGTATAGCGTTGGTGAGGCGCGCCCCATGCGCAGTCCCGGGCGGCGTGAGATCGGGCACGGAGCACTCGCGGAGCGTGCTCTCTTCCCGATGATTCCATCGATTGAGGACTTCCCCTATACAATTCGTCTCGTCTCGGAGATCCTCGAATCGAATGGATCAAGCTCGATGGGAAGTGTCTGCGGGAGCACGCTTTCGCTTATGTGTGCCGGCGTTCCGATTAAGCGGCCTGTGTCCGGTGTTGCGATGGGGCTCGTGCGCGATGGTGATGACTACTCCATCCTGACGGATATTCAGGGCATGGAGGACGCGCTCGGCGATATGGATTTCAAGGTCGCCGGTACGACAAAGGGGATTACGGCAATTCAGATGGACATCAAGATTGCCGGAATCACGCGGGATATTCTCGCATCCGCTTTGGCTCAGGCAAAGCAAGGCCGCGCATTCATCCTTGAGAAGATGCTTGCGTGCATTGACAAGCCTGCCGCAGAGCTCTCACCCTATGCACCGCGTGTGGAAGTCATTACCATTGACATTGATAAGATTCGCGACGTCATTGGAACGGGCGGCAAGGTTGTCCGTAAGATCATTGACGAAACGGGCGTGGATGTCGATATTCACGAGGATGGAAATATTTTCATCACATCTCCGAATATGGAGGCAATGGATCGCGCCCGCAAGATGATTGAGGACATTGTGCGCGAGGTCGAGGTGGGGGAGGTCTATACGGGGCGTGTTACGCGCTTCCTGAAGTTCGGTGCATTCGTTGAACTTCTGCCCGGTAAAGAAGGGCTTTGCCATATCTCGCAGCTTGCAAAACACCGCGTGGAAAGTGTCGAGGATGTTGTGAAGATCGGCGATCAGCTTGAGGTCAAGGTCATCGAAATCGACGAGAAGGGGCGTATCAACGTCAGTCATAAGGCACTTCTCTGATGATTCAGGTCTATACCGGAAACGGAAAGGGAAAGACAACGGCTGCGATCGGTCTTGCCATACGCGCACTTGGGGCAGGACATCGCGTGTTCATGATGCAGTTTATGAAGGGGCTTGCCTACAGTGAGCAGGGGCTCTTGCGTGCAATGCCTAATATGACGCTTGAAACGAGCGGAAAGCCCTTCTTTGTCGCAGAAGAGGGGATGATGGATGAAAAGGCACGGGAACTGCTGGGCGATGATGTTGTTATCTTTCCCAAGGGAAATCCTCCGGCAGATTATGTTTCCTTGCTAACATTCGGATTTGATCGAGTGATGGAGGTCATATCAAAAAAAGAAGCGGAGCTTGTCATTCTGGATGAGGTCAATATTGCGCTTTCGTTTGATCTCTTGCAGAGAGTGCAAATGGAGAAACTG
>CALJPB010000172.1 GCA_937981305.1 uncultured Selenomonas sp. | reverse complement strand
AGCTGATCGGATAGAGCTCATAGCCCGCCGCCTGTGCGACCGCCATACAGGTACAGCTGTCAAGCCCGCCCGAGAGCAGGATTACCGCCTTTTCCCCCATATTGTGACCTCTCATCCGCGCAGCGAGGCGATAGCTGCGGCAACGTCCTGCGCGCCGTAGATATACGAGCCCGCAACGAGTACATTTGCCCCCGCCGAGCGCACGGACTCCGCCGTCTCCGCATTGATGCCGCCGTCGACTTCGATGTCAACATCCAATTCGTTGTCCATAACCGTATGATAGAGCGCGTGAATCTTGCCGAGTGTGTTCTCGATGAACTTCTGCCCGCCAAAGCCGGGGTTGACCGTCATGAGAAGCACCATATCCACATCGTCGATCAACTCCTCAAGGGTATAGATCGACGTGCCGGGATTGAGTGCAATGCCCGCCTTGCAGCCCGCCGCCTTGATCTGCTGAATGATACGGTGCGCGTGACGTGTCGCCTCAACATGAAAGGTAATGATGTCCGCTCCCGCCTTGGCAAAGGCATCGATATGCGTCTCGGGATGCTCGACCATGAGATGCACATCAAAGACCGTCTTGGACACCTTGCGCAGGCTCTCCACGACACAGGGCCCTAGGGTGATGTTCGGCACAAACGTCCCATCCATTACATCAATGTGGATGTACTCCGCGCCCGCCTCCTCTACGCGGCGCACATCCGCGCCGAGGTTTGCAAAGTCTGCCGAGAGAATGGACGGCGCAATGATGGTCGGACGCTCGATGTGAACGTGCTCTTCTTCCATCATTTCCTCTTCGTAATCGTGTTCATGTTCGTGTGCCATTGGATTCTCCTATTTCTTCTTTGTTCTGAGTTCATTGAGCAATGCGATGTAGGAATCGTACCGCTCGCGTGAGAGTACCTCTGCCTCCACCGCCGCCTTGACGGCACAGTCCGGCTCGTGACTGTGGCTGCACGGGGAAAAGCGGCAGCCTGTATAATGGGCAAAATCCGGAAAGCAATGCGTCAAATCCTCGGGCCCAAGCTCCGTGAGTTCCTGCTGCGTAAATCCGGGCGTGTCGACGACATAGCCCCCCATAAAGGGAAGCAGCTCCGCGCGCCGCGTCGTGTGCCGTCCTCGCCCGATCTTCTCGCTGATAACTCCTGTAGCAAGGGCAAGCGTCGGATCAAGAGCATTCAGCAGGGAAGACTTCCCCGCGCCCGATGGTCCCGCAAACACAGTGATCTCACCCGCAAGGCGTTCGCGCAGTTCCGCAAGCCCCGCCCCCTGCTCCGCCGAGACGCGCAGGACGGGATAGCCCGCCGTCTCGTATGCTGCGAGAAACGTCACAGGATCGCCCGTGCAAAGATCCATCTTGTTCACACAGAGGATGATTTTTTTCACCCCAGATAGTTCCGCGAGTACGAGAAAGCGGCTCACGACAAGCGGATGCGGGTCGGGCGATGCCGCCGCAACGGTGATGACGATCTGCGTGAGATTCGCCACACGCGGACGCTGCAGGAGGTTCGTACGCTCCTCGACGCGCTCGATCACGCCCTCCTCGGGCGATATGCGTTCCAAAGCAACGAGATCGCCGGGGACAAGCCCCATATCGCTGCGCCCCTTCTTGACCCTGCCGCGCAGTTTACAGAGGATGACCGCATCCTCTGCCGCGACGTGGAGGACATTGTTGTAGACTTTCAGGATACGTCCGCGCTCTGCCACCATGCACTCCCTATTCCGTCTTTTCCGTCTGGATTCGTCGCCCTGCGGGATCTTTATCGTTTTTCTTTGGATCGCCGTTCTTCGTCCCGTCCTTTATCGGAGCGGATGACTTACTGCCGCTCGAAACAACAAGCTGCACCGCCGTCCCGCTGTCAACCTCCGTTCCCGCTGCTGGCGACTGGCTGACAACCGTTCCTGCCGCCTGCGCACTTGCCTCCTCGGTACTGCCGCCCACCTTCAAGCCGCTGCCCTCGAGCATTGTGTGTGCACGATCAGAAGGCACGCCTTTCACATTTGGAACCGTGACTTTTTTGACCTTCTGCCCCTTGCTGACGGTGATATCCACCGACTGCCCCTTGGTAATGCGCGTACCGCTGCGCGGATCCTGTGAAATCACCGTCCCGCTGTCCTCATCGGAGAATGTCTCATAGGCAGAGCCGAGGCGAAGTCCCATCTGCTGGAGTTTCTTGATCGCATCCTCCTGTTTCAGTCCGCGCAGATTTGGCATCTCGAGCTCCTCGCCCCCCTTGCTGACATAGATGGTGATCGTGCGCTCCTCCTTGACCGTCGTCCCCGCCTCAGGGGTCTGCGAGACGACAACGCCGACGGGAACCGAGGCATCAAAGGTCTCCGCAACCGTGACACGCAGATGCCGATCCTCGAGAATCTGACGCGCGAGCGTGAGCTGCTTCCCCGTCACATCAGGCACCGTGATCTCCACCGAGCTCCAAAACTTGCCAAAACTCAAGAAGAACCCCGTAAAGAAGCCAAGCATTAGGATAAGGACAAGCACCAACTTGAATTTCTTCGTACGAAAGAAGGATTTTTCCGCCACCTCCCCCGCTTCTTCCTCCGTTTCGATGATTGCGCCGATCTCCTGCGCCTCCACAGGGGAAAGCACACGCGTAGCATCGGGATCGAACGTGGGCATCGCAGCCGTATCGCCGTGCATCATCTGCTCCGTGCGTGTGATGTCCTGCACGAGGAGACGGCTGTCGGGACGCAGTGCCGGCTCCTTTGCCATCATACGCGTTACAAGAGCCTCCACAACGGGGGGGATGTTTGGAACAACTGATCGTATGGGCTGCGGTTCCTCCTCAAGGTGCTTACGTGCGATGCTGACAGCCGTGTTGCCGTCAAACGGAATGCGTCCCGTCAGCATCTCGTAGAGCACAACGCCAAGCGAGTAGACATCTGACTTCGGCGTGATGATCGTCCCGCGCGCCTGCTCAGGCGAGAAGTAATGCACCGAGCCCATGATGTTGTCGTTGTAGGTCATCGTGGACTCCGTCACCGCGCGTGCGATGCCGAAATCCGCAACCTTTACATTGCCGTCGGGCATGACGAGGATGTTGTGCGGCTTGATGTCGCAGTGTACGAGGTTATTCGCGTGCGCCTGTGCAAGTGCGCTTGCAATCTGCCGCGCGATCTCCAGTGCCTGTACGGCGGGCACCGGCCCCTCCTCCTTGATCCGTTCCTTCAGCGTACGCCCCGGAACATACTCCATGACAATGTAGTGCCGCCCCTCGGCGACACCGACATCGAATACATTGACGATATTCGGATGCGTAATGCGTGCTGCCGCCTTCGCCTCGCGTTGAAACCGCCCGATGAACTCCGTATCATTCTCATATTGTCGGTGGAGAATCTTGACGGCGACAGTACGCTCCAAGAGCCGATCCTTCGCCCGATAGACATCTGCCATGCCGCCGCTGCCCACAAGCACCTCGATCGCGTAGCGTCCGTCCAAGACACGCTCAACCATGTTTGTTCCTCCTAACGCCTCTGCTATGCACTGCCGAAGCCTCTATCCCGGAAAGGGTACGGACAAGCCATGATCCGTTACCCCTCAAAGTATTTCCGTATGACCTGCTGTGCAATCCCTGCCGCAGTACGTCCGCCAAAGCCGCCCTCTTCCACAAGAATTGCCATGACGATTTTTCGTCCACCGCGCTCCGCCGAGCCGATGAACCACGCATGATCCGTTCCGCTCGCATTCTCTGCCGTCCCGGTCTTGCCCGTGACGTGTACGCCGGCGACCTCTGCCGCTGTCCCCGTGCCCGCCGCAACAACATCTGCCATATAGCTGTCAATGATTGCCGAACGCTGCGGTGTCGTCGCTGTCCGCCAGACAGTTGGAGACACCTCATACAAAGGTGTCCCCTCGGTCGTCAGAACCTGCGTGACGAGATACGGCTGCATCATGCGTCCACCATTTGCAAATGCGTCCGCAACAAGTGCCATCTGCAAGGGCGTCACAAGGAGTGCTCCCTGACCAATGCCGAGCTGTGCGAGTTCTCCATCACTGAGGTTCTTCAGCTCCGGCACATGCGCCGCTGCCATTGAAATTTCAGGAGCGGTGAGTTCCGCCCCGATGCCAAAACGATCAAACGCAGATGACAGCCCTCGTGCACCGAGCCGCAAAGCGAGTGTCGCAAAGGTGACATTGCAGGACTCACGCAGCGCATCTGCAAGGTGGAGTTTGCCATGCACCTCTCCATGACTTTCATGCAGGACGTAGTCCGTACCAATGGCAAGTTCCCCCGTACAGTTGAACACTTCATCGGGATTTGTCACCCCCGCCTCGAGCGCGGCATCCGCAATGAGCGTCTTGAATGTCGACCCGGGCGGATAGAGGCCCTGTGCCGCACGGTTCAGCAGCGGACTGTCTGCACGCGCTGTGAGTTCATCCCACTGACGCTCCGCCAAGGCAGGGTCAAAGGACGGCTTGCTCACCATCGCACGCAGAGCTCCTGTCACGGCATCCATGACGACAACCGCACCGCGATGTGTACCAAGCGCATCCCAAGCAATCTCTGAAAGCTCCGCATCGACGGTCAAGCGGACATCATAGCCCGCATCTGCACGCAGAAGGGTGCGCAGAGGCCCCATGTGCGCAACATCCGTTGTGACACCACTGAGTGCTGCCCCCGCAACCTGCTCCACGCCCGTCGCACCATAGCGCTCCGTCTGATAGCCCGTCACAGGTGCGAGTATCCTGCCATAGGGATAGGAACGCACGCCATCGGATGAACTCTCTGCGAGCACGCGCCCCTCATAATCGAGAATACGCCCGCGCACAATGTCCTTTTCCATGAGTGCTGACCGCGTATTGAGCGGGTGAGCGGCAAGCTCATCGCCATCCCACACACTCAGCTTCGCAAGGTAGAGAATCTGAACACCGATGAGTACGAGCAGAAAGGATGCCGCAACGGCAATATGTTTCCGGATTTTCCGATCAGTCATCCGCCGCCTTAACCTCCCCCGAGAGTGCCGTCAAGATGCCGACTAGGATAAAGCTCGCCGCCATCGAACTCCCGCCGTAGCTGATGAATGGCAACGTAATGCCCGTGAGCGGGAGGAGTTTCGTCACCCCCGCCGTAATGATGAACGCCTGCAAAAGGAGACTTGCTGCACAGCCTGCCGCGAGCAGCGACTCCTCCACGCGCACCAGCCCCATCGCAATACGGCTGCCGCGCCAGAAGATTAGCGCGTAAACGATGAGCACAAGCACGCCCCCGATCAGACCGAACTCCTCGGCAATCGCCGCAAAGATGAAGTCCGTGTGCACCTCGGGGATGAGCAGCGGATGCCCCTCGGCAAAGCCCGTCCCCCAGATCCCGCCGGAGCCAATGGCAAAGAGCGACTGCACAACCTGATAAGACATCCCGTTCGGATCTGCCCACGGATGCAGCCAGATATCAAAGCGCACGCGGACGTGTCCAAAGAAAGCATAGCTGACCCCCGCTGCGGCGAGGATGAAAAGCCCTGCAAGGAAGACGTAGGATTTGCGCCCTGTCCCCATATATGTCATGAGCACCGCCATCCCGAAAAAAAGCAGTGCAGAGCCGAGGTCACGCGCAATGACGAACATGAGAACGGCGAATCCCCAGAGCGCAACGAGCGGCGCGATAAAGCGCACGGGCGGCAGATGAAGAAAGAGGAAACGGCGTGCGGGGAGCGTCAGCACGGCATGATGGTCGGCGAGATACGCCGCGAGGAAGAAGATGAGCAGAATCTTGCCGAACTCCGAGGGCTGCACGGAAAAGCCGCCAAACGCGAGCCAATTCGTATTGCCGCCGATGCTCACGCCAAAGATGAGCGGGAGCAGCAGGACAAGCGTTGTCAGAAGTCCGAGCACATACGGATAGTCGAGCATACGGCGCAGGCGATTCCAAAAGAGCACAACGATGCACCAGAGGACGATGCCGACGCACGCCCAACGCAGCTGCGCTGTGAAAAGCGCGGGTTTCAGCCGCGCTATCTCAAGAAGTCCGACAGCGAGAAGCACATAGGCAAGTGCAAGCGGAACGCAGTCCAGCTTGCGGCGCACCGCGATCCCGTAGCTTGCCGCCCCCGCACAGAGGAGGAGTACGAGCCACGGCAGATACGCGAGCTGTGTATGCCAGTCAAACGACCACCCCGGCTGTCCCGCCCCCTGTTTGAGAAACAGAACGCCAAGTGCGCATATGAGAATCCCCACGGGCGCAAATTTCAATCCACTAGTCATGGCATTTCGTACGCAATGGCAATTGCCGTGATATTGTCACTGCCGCCGCCCACGAGCGCACACTCTACCATGCGCTCCGCAACCCCTGTAAAGTCGCCGCCAAGGAGTGCTGCGAGTTCTCTGTCATCCACCATATTCGTCAGACCGTCCGTCGCGAGGAGGAGACGATCCCCCGCTTCAAGAGGAAAGACGTCACCGTCCACATGGAGGCGCTCCTCGATTCCGACGGCACGCAGGAGGAGATTTTTGCGAGGATGACGCTGTGCCTCCTCCTCGCTGAGCTGCCCGCGCGCGACGAGTTCCTCCACATAGGAGTGGTCGCGCGAGACCTGACGGAATACGCCGCGCCGCAGGAGATAGAGACGACTGTCCCCGACGTGCGCATAGTACGCGACCCCTGCGCCCTCATCGACGTGGAGCACCGTCGCCGTCGATCCCATCCCCTCATACGAGGAATTGTTCACGGCGGCGGTCAGCACCTGTGCATTTGCACGCAGGATGGCGCTTTGGAGACTCGCCGTATCCAGCACGCCCCCCTCGTTTGCCATATCGTGCACGGCGGCTACCACCATACGGCTCGCCACCTCTCCCGCTGCATGACCACCGAGCCCATCCGCAACGACGTAGACGGCAGGGGGAAATACGCCGTAGCTGTCCTCGTTCGATGTTCGCACGCGCCCGATATCCGACGCACTCGAAACCTCTATCATGTGCTTACCTCTCAAACCGCAGAAGGACGGCACCGATCCGCAGGACATCACCCGTGCGCAGATACGCCCGCCCCGTGAGAACCCCATCGTTCAGATAGGTATGATTGCGGCTGCCCAAATCCTCCGCAATATACGCGCCATCTCTCTGATATATGGATACATGGTGATGGGATACAAAATTATCCATAAGTACAATATCATTGTCCGCACTGCGTCCGATGGAAAGCCCGTGCCCCACGGGAAAACGCTGCCCCGAAATCCCCTCGCCCGCAATGGCGACAAGTACGGCCGCTCCAGCAGACGGCTGCGGCGGACGCGCCGCCTCCTTGAGATCCGTATGCAGCGCGGAAAACATCATCCGTCCGAGCCGAACAACAACATAGGCGAGCCAGAGCAGTGCCCCGTATTCGAGCAGCACGCGCAGGGTTTTAAGTACAAATGCCGGCATCACAGCACCCCGTAGCGCAGGGCTGTCGTACCGAGACGGATCTCATCACCGTCGCGCAGACGCTGCGACCTGATGCGGGTACCGTTCACAAATGTGCCGTTTCGACTGTCGGCATCATAGAGAACATGACGATGCTGCTCGTACGCAATCCACGCGTGAACACGCGAGACATTTGTATCCGTCAGGATAAACTCGCTCTGTGGCATTCGCCCCATGTAGATTTTTCGTTCAGCGAGACGCATTGCAACGCCCTCATCAGCACCGCTGAGCACTGTAAGCGTCGCAATCTCATGTTCGGACGGCAAGTTCAGACAGCGCGGATCAGTAAATGCAGGCCGCTCAAGCACAATGGTCTGCGCCATCGTATCATGAGAGACTTCCGTCCCCTGCACGGGGACGCACTCCTGCTGCATTCTGGCTGTGAGGTGATAGGATCCTGCGCGCAGACTCTCATCGAGGGTGAAACAGATGCACAGCTTTCCCTCCATCGTGAGATTTGCACGAATGATGTATTTCTTGAGTGCCACCCCCAACTCATCCGCCACGCGATGCGAGCAGAGGCGCTGATAATCCTCCGTCCCAAGTGAGATGACATAGGAGTTCGCGAGCCCCTTGCCCGCGCCCTGCCTCTTTGCCTCCTTCTCAAGCCCCTTGATGAGCTCAACCGGCTCGAGATGACTGCTGAATTTACGGTTGAAAAAACCTTCGATATGATCTCCCAGAAAAGATTCCACGCGATCCATCATCGTGCAATACTCTCCTTTGGTAACGAAAATAGACTTAACAATTCCTATATCATACCATAAAAGTACAAATATTTATAGTCCCGCTTCCATGAGACGGTTGCGCAGCTGTCCGCACGCCGCCTGGATGTCCGTTCCCATCTCGCGCCGCAGCGTCGCTGTGATGTGCCGCTCTTCCAAAGTTTTTTGAAAACGACGGATGACTGCCTTGTCGGGGCGAAAGAGATTGCGCTCCGCAACGGGATTGATGGGGATGAGGTTCACGCTTGCAAGCTGTCCCCGCAGGAGTTTGGCAAGCTGCTCCGCCTCACGCACACCGTCATTCAGATCACGGATCAGAATGTACTCGTAGGTGACGCGCCGCTTCGTCCGCTCCGCATACATACACGCTGCACGCAGTACATCCGCAAGCGGGTACATACGGTTGACGGGCATGATCTCAGAGCGCAGTGCATCCGTCGGCGCGTGCAGGGAGATCGAGAGCGAGAGGGGGATGCCCTCCTCCGCCAACCGCTCGATGCCGGGCACAATACCCGAGGTTGAGAGCGTCACACCGCGATAGCTCAATCCGATGGTATAGTCCTCGTGAATGAGACGCAGTGCCGCAATCACATGATCGTAGTTCTCAAGCGGTTCGCCCGAGCCCATGACGACAATCGTATCGACACGCGCCCCCTCCTGCCGCAGGAAGTCAGCCATCCCGAGCACCTGCGCCGCGATCTCCCCCGCCGTCAGATTGCGCTGCAGCCCATGCAGTGTTGACGCGCAAAATGCACAGCCCATGCGGCAGCCTGCCTGCGTCGAGACACAGACACTGTTGCCGTACGAATGGCGCATCAGTACCGTCTCCGCCGTCTGCCCGTCTGCGAACTCATAGAGCAGCTTGATCGTCGCACCGTCGGCGGAATGGAGACGCGAGATGACCTTCGGGCGTTCGATGGAGAACTGTTCCGCGAGCTGCGCGCGCAGAGGCTTAGACAAATTATCCATCGCATGAAAAGAAACCGCACCGTGCTGATACATCCATCGAACGATCTGATCTGCGCGGAAACGGGGAATGTCATGCTCTTTAAGGACTTCGGCAAGCCGTTCCTTTGTCCATCCAAAGATATTCATAGTCGCCTCATGCGTGCGATAAAGAATCCGTCAGGGCCGTCCGTCTCCGGCATGATCTGCACCATGCGGTCCGCCGTTTTCTGCATTGGAAGAAACGCCCCCGTCTCCTCAAGCGCAAAATCTGCGTGCGTCTCCAAAAAGGCACGAACGACGGCGGCGTTCTCGCACTCCTCCATGGTACAGGTGCTGTAGACCAGTACCCCGCCCTTCTTTACCGTCTGTGCGGCACTTTCGAGAATGGCGTGCTGAAGCGATGGCAGTGTCTTTGCATCCCGTGCGCTTTTCTTCCAACGTGCATCGGGTTTGCGTCTGAGAACCCCAAGCCCCGAGCACGGCGCATCGACGAGCACGCGATCCGCCTGCCCCGCATATGCTGCACCGAGCTCGCGTGCGTCACGCGTCGCAGCGTCGATCACGGAAATACCGAGACGCTTCGCGTTGCGCTCGATGCGGCGAATCTTCTCCTCGTAGATGTCGAACGCGAGAACGCGTCCGCGATTCTCCATGCGCTGCGCGATATGGGTTGTCTTGCCGCCGGGAGCAGCACAGGCATCGATCACGGTCATGCCCGGCTCTGCACCGAGTATATGCGCGACGAGCATCGAACTCTCGTCCTGCACCTGCGCCAGTCCCTCACGCAGAGCTGCGAGTTCATCGAGTGCGCCGTGTGCGTCGAGCACAATGCCGTCCGGCACCCATGCGGAGGCACGCACCTGCGCCCCCGCCGCCGCAAGCTGCACCATCAGAGCATCCCGATTCGTACGCAGCGTGTTCACGCGCATGGAGAGCGGCGCACTCGTATTGTTGCAGCGGCAGAGCTCCTCCGTCCGCTCGTATCCGTAGACACGAATCCAACGTTCCACCATCCACTGCGGATGCCATGTTCTGAGCGCAAGGGAGCGTGCGTCCCGTCCTTCGGGAAATGCCGCACGCTCCGGATCTCTGAGTGCTGCGCGGAGAACGCCGTTGACGAACGAATCCGCCCCCCTGCGTCCATGTTTTTTTGCCAGTTCCACCGCCGTATTGCACGCAGCAGAGGGCGGTACGCGATCCATACAGAAGATCTGGTAGAAGCCCAGACGCAGCAGCTCGCGAATGGCGGGCTGCGCCTTTCGGATGTCGGCGACGTAGCACCCGATCATATAGTCGAGCGATGCGCCCGCCTTCGTGACACCGTAGACAAGTTCCGTCAGAAAACGGCGGTCACGCTCCGGCAGCTGCAGCTCGCGCAGTGTTTCCGCAAGCGCGACATTGGCGTATGCATTCTCAACGTGTACCCGTTGGAGCACCCGCATCGCCAGTTCACGCACATGGTCGATCTTTTCCTCACGGTAGTTCTGCATTATGCCCCCTTTCTCGTGTCGTTCGACGGCGGTTCAATGATCTCCTCCAACTGGCGGCGCACCTCGTTCATGTCCACGCTCGTATTGTAGCACGGGCCGTTCGGGCGGATGTTGAGCACCCCCACCGCCGGCAGCGGGAAAACGTCCTGTATCCCGCTCATCAGGTCGCGCTCGCACGCAATCGCAAGCACCGCCTTCGGGCGCATATTGTAGATGATCTG
>CALJPB010000171.1 GCA_937981305.1 uncultured Selenomonas sp. | reverse complement strand
ACCATTGCCACAATACCGACTTGATCTCGTCCGACAATCGTCACAACCAGCTTCATCGTCGTCACTCCTCACAGAAAATATGTACTCCCCCAACGCAAATTGAGATAGAGATATACACTAAGTTATAACAGAGAACATCAAAATATGCAAGGAGGCGATACAGCAATTCAGAAAGCAAACCCATAACCCCAACAGCGACAAGGGAGGCTCTCGATCTGCTCAGATGTCGGCTCACCAATCTCAAAGTTGCCGCACACATGGATGCCGATGGTGTGAGAGTTCTGCATGTACGCATGTGCACCGACCGTCCAATGCGGTCTGCCCTGCTCCACCGTGCCGTCCTTGCGGATGACGTAGTGGTAGCCGATGCACGTCCACCCCTGCCCCTTGTGACTTGCGTCGATCTCTGCCGCAGAGGATGTCCCCGCATATTCGTCCGCCGCACCTTTCACCCACGATGCTCATTCCCGAATCACCGCAAGGTCTTTGGCATAGCAACTCTCGGGTGCGAGCCCTGCGATGTGTTCCAGATCAAACAGGAAGTTATGCGCCATCTCGTGCATGAAGGTCGACTGATCCGCCGACTCCATGAGAGAGATCAGACGGTGCATACCGCCGTGCGTGGCGGTGATATTGCCCTTTCCCCCCGTTTTTCCTCGGAGGGCTGTGCAAGGGTCTCCACCTCACTGATTGCAGAGGGGAGCGGCTCGCCGTTCTCGTCCACAATCTTGGAGCAATCCTTGACAGAATCAAAAAAATCTGCTACCCTGTAATCAACGAAAGACGTTTTGCTCTCTTCGCCCAGGTCACTAACCCGGATACGTTGAGAGGAAACGTCTTTTTTGTTGTCCTCGTAAATCTCAATATCACTTATCCCAGTCGAATGCAGAATACGTTTTCCATTCCATTTTTGCTGGTCTTTCGTTTTTTCTTCTCTAAGTGAAAAACGAATATAGTATGTTTTCCCATTCGCCTTGAATTTATTGACATAATGATGATATGCAAGGATATTCGGATGTTCTTTGTGCCCCTCTCTTTTGTATTCCGGCTCAACAAAAGTCAAAACCGATGATGAGAAAAGATGTGGAATGTCTGCAATTATCTGTGAAACATCCAAACCTTTATGTTTAATGATTTTTCCCACCATGCTTTTGGGGAAAGTAGCATATGTCCCATAACGCACATTTTCCACTTCACCAAAAGAAGAGAACGCTTCTTCTGCCGTTTTCTTATCTAGGGATTTCCCAGATAAAGCGACCTCCACAGGAATCAATGCATGAATCTCGTGCGCTGCAGAAGCTTTCTCCCAATCCCCGAACCATGCCTTGAATGCGGGCGTACGCACCGTGAGCCACTGATCCTCTGTGAGATTCGTCGCCTCGCCGTTCGGGGCTTTCATCCACTGCGCTGTTCCCTCATATTGCTTGCGGACAGCTTCTTTCTCCGCTGCCATTTCGCCCGCGCCGATCATCTCAAGCAGGAATTCACGGAAGTCATACGGAGAGCCGTGCCATGCAGATTGCTCAAACGACGCTTTTCCGTTGTCAGCATTAAAAAAATCTGCTATAATAGAATCATAAAGGGCAGTGCCTCTCAACTGTA
>CALJPB010000170.1 GCA_937981305.1 uncultured Selenomonas sp. | reverse complement strand
CTTTGTCGAGATCATCGAGGACGAGCTGAATGTCAAGGCGGTCACGTTCCGCGACGATATGTCGGACTTCCTCGCCTACCATGTGAAGCCGAATTTCCACGTTCTCGGCCCGAAGGTTGGCAAGCAGATGGGCGCGGTCAAGAAGGCGCTCGAGGAGAGCGACGGCGCAGCGGTGAAGGACGCGCTTGCGGGCGATGGCAGCTATACGCTGCATTTTGCAGACGGCGATGTCACCGTCACGGCGGAGGATGTCGAGGTCACAGTTTCGCAGCAGGAGGGCTACAACTGCCAGAGCTACGGCGGTGTTACGGTCGCTCTTGAGACGACGCTCACGCCGGAGCTCATCGAGGAGGGCTTTATCCGCGAGATCATCAGCAAGGTGCAGACCATGCGCAAGGAATGCGGGCTTGAGGTCACGGATCATATCGCCTTGGATCTTGCGGGCAATGCGAAGCTCACGGCGATCGCCGCGAAGAATGAGGCATTTATCCGCGAGATTACGCTCGCCGATTCCGTTTCCTACGATGCGCCTGCGGGCACGAGCAAGGAGTGGAACATCAACGGCGAAAAGCTGACGATCAGTATCAAATAAGTTTAGCTGCAAGCCGCTTCGTTCGGGGACTTCCCGAATGAGGCGGCTTTTCTATTGACATTGTGGGGACATATCGTATAATGAAACATAACAGATAAATTGTGAAATAGGAGAGTGGGCGCAATGGTAAAATTCAGCTACTACGGTCATGCGGCTTTTTTGCTCGATGACGGGACGCATAGGGTGCTCGTGGATCCGTTCCTGACGGGAAATCCGACGGCGAGCATTGCGGCAAATGAGGTGGACTGTGATTTCATCCTGCTCACACACGCACATGGGGATCATCTTGGCGATGCTCCATCGATTGCAGCGCGTACGGGAGCAGCGATTGTTGCCATCCCCGAGGTCATCTCTGTCTGTGAGGGTCAGGCGTGTGCAGAGATCAAGTCGCATCCGATGAACATCGGCGGCTCGCTTGATTTGCCGTTCGGCAAGGTGCGCATGACGATCGCCCAGCACAGCGCGGGTGTTGCGGGCGGGATTGCGTGCGGCTTCGTCATCTACATCGGCGGCAAGGTCGTCTACTACGCCGGCGATACCGCACTCTTCAGCGATATGCAGCTGATCGGGCGCAAGGATGCGATCGACTACGCCGTACTCCCCATCGGCGACAACTATACGATGGGGCTTGAGGATGCGGCGATGGCAGCACAGTGGCTGAACGCAAGCCATGTCATCCCCATCCACTACGATACTTGGCCGGTCATCGCGCAGGAAGTGAACCGCTACAAGGAGGTCACAGAGGCGATGACGCGTGCACAGGTGAATATTGTCGCGTCCGGAGAAACAATCGAACTTTGACGGTACATTCAAAAAGTCCCATTCTTGTGCTCCTCGGACCGACGGCGGTCGGAAAGACTGCACTGTCGATGCAGCTTGCCGAGGCACTGGGGACGGACATCATCTCTGGCGACTCCATGTGCATCTATCGCGGGTTCGACATCGGCAGTGCAAAGCCAACCGCAGAGGAGCAGGCTCGTGTCACGCATCATCTCATCGACATACTGGATGCGGATGAGACGTTCTCGGTGACAGAGTTTGTCATGCGTGTGTCGGAGCTCGTCCGTGCCCATGCGGCGGAGGGGCATCTGCCGTTCATCGTTGGCGGCACGGGACTCTACATCAAGGCACTGATCGAGGGGTATGATTTCAACGAGACGCAGGAGCAGGAGCGGTTTCGCCGTGCGATGGAGGGCGTTGCGGCGCGGCGCGGAAATGCGCGTGTGCATTCCTTCCTTGCGCATCATGACCCCGAGGCTGCAAAGCGTCTGCACATCAACAATCTCAGGCGTGTGATCCGTGCGATTGAGGTCATGCGCTATGGTGATGAACGTATCTCACAGGAGCGTGCTCTGATGCGTGGAGAGCAGCCCTACGATGCCTTTGTCGTCGGGCTTAGGCGGGAGCGCACGCACCTCTATGAACGCATCAATGCACGCGTGGAGGCGATGTTTGCAGAGGGGCTTCCCGATGAGGTGGCAGGGATTCTTGCGCGCGGTGTGCGGCGCGACGCACCTGCGATGAAGGGCATTGGCTACAAGGAGACGGCAGCATACCTTGCGGGGGAGATGAGCAAGGCGGAGGCGGTCACCTCCATCCAGACGGCAACGCGCCATTTTGCAAAGCGGCAGCTGACGTGGTACAGCCGTATGCCATACATCCGCTGGTATGATGCGGATACACAGACAGAGACCGAACTCCTGCACGCGATCCTTGCGGATGTGCGTGCATGGCAAAGAGAAAGGAGCGCTCCAGCGTGACGGCAAAAATCATCAACTTGCAGGACAATTTTCTCAATCAGGTGCGCAAAGAGGGGATCCCCGTGACGATCCACCTTGTGAACGGCTTCCAGATCAAGGGGATCGTGCGCGGTTTTGACAACTTCGTTGTGATGGTAGACGCAATGGGGAGACAGCAGATGATCTACAAACATGCGATTTCAACGGTCACCCCCGCACAGCCGGTGAAGATGGCGGCTTCGGAGTCCTGATGGAAGAGTGCCGCGCTGCTGCACCAAGTACGGCGCGGCAGCTTTTTATTTGAGGGGAAAATATGAGGATACGCGGATTTGAAATTGTTTCAGTTTACGAGAACACGGGGATTCATCTGCCGCAGCGCAAGACAGGGGCAAGCACAGGGTATGACTTCGCATCGGCAGAGGAGGTTGTGATCTCTGCGGGAGAATGTGCGCTTGTGCCGACGGGGGTCAAGGCGTATATGCAGCGCGATGAGGTGCTGCTCATCTACATCCGTTCGAGTGCGGCACTCAAGAAACACCTCATGCTGATGAACAGTGTTGGCGTAATTGACGCAGACTACTACGGCAACGCGGAGAACGAGGGGCATATCTACATCCCGCTCTGCTTCGAGTTCGGACTCGATCCAGCGGCGCATCTCTTCGAGCTTTCCTTTGCCCACATAAGTGACAGAATTGGGCCCATCGAGCTTCTGCGTGAAGCGTTTGACGCATTCCGCGCCAGCCGTTTCGGCCAGAAAAGCCAACTCGTCGAGGTATTCGTTAGCTTGACGTTCGTCCTGCGTCTTGGTGATGAGCGCAACGAGCACCGCCTTTTCTACGCGGTTCTCTATTTTTTCTATTTCGAACATAATGATTGGTTTGACTGCAAAAATACGATATTGTGATAAAAACGCCAAATAAGCCTATCGGCAGAGCGGGCGGATTTTTAGGCAAAGCCTTTGGGCTTTTCCTTCTGCTTCTTCCATTGTTTCCCTTC
>CALJPB010000169.1 GCA_937981305.1 uncultured Selenomonas sp. | reverse complement strand
TTCTACAACAGGGCGTTTATTTCCTTGTCCACTCTTCGGGGGGCTGTCCAATTTTTGCGGGAGGTATTTTTTTATGTCAATCTTTGCTATAATGTTAGAAAAGTATCAGTGAAGGAGAGTGGTGCGATGACGGCGGAGCCTTTGCCGCTGCCCGTGATGCGCGGCAACTACGCGCATATGACGCGCACGGAGAAACGCATCGCAGACTATGTGTCCGCGCATGTTGGCGAGGTGATGGATCAGACAATCTCGGAGCTTGCGGCGGCGGTCGGCAGCTCCGAGATCACGATCTCGCGCTTTTGCAAAAAACTCGGGTTCAGCGGGCTGCAGAGCTTCAAGATTGCGCTTGCCGCCGAACTCTATACGCAGACGGAGACCGTCTATCAGGATATCGACAGTGCGGATACGGGTGAGATGGTTGTGCAGAAGATCTTCCGCAACATTACGGACGGTCTTACGGATACGCTGAAACTGCTCGACTACGCAGCCATTGAGCGCGCTGTCGATCTCATCCGCGCGGCGCAGCGCATCGCCGTCTACGGATTCGGCAACTCCGCCACCGTCTGCCGCGACATCGAGACGCGCTTCCTGCGGTTCGGCATGGTTGTGCAGGCATACAGCGACGCGCATCAACAGGCGACTTCCGCATCGCTCCTGACGGCGCGGGACGTTGTGATCGCCGTCTCGCATACGGGGGCGACCCTCGAGCTTCTCGATACCGTGCGCACGGCGCGGGAGGCGGGGGCATCGGTCATCGTCATCACGAGTCATGTCAATTCGCCGCTGGCGAAGCTCGGCGATGTGGTGCTGCACGGCATGGGGCGCGAGGTGCACTACAGCTCCGAGGCGGTCTCCTCACGCCTCATCCACATGGCGATCACGGACGCACTCTACACCGTCATCGCCATGCGAGCACCGCAGGACTACCGCCGCAACCTCCAAAAGATGCGCGAAGTCATTGCGAAGAAGCGGACGTAGGGATGCAGGACAGAACATATTGGAGAGCGGAAATGGAGCGCACGATGGATGAACTGAGTTTTTACAAGGACAAGCGTGTCCTCCTCACAGGGCATACGGGCTTTAAGGGGATGTGGCTCACGCTGTTGCTCCTGAAGGCGGGCGCAGAGGTGACGGGATTCTCTCTCGATGCGCCGACTGAGGGCGGGCGTGAGGCACTGCGCCGTCTCGGCATATTGAAAGAAATACGGGATGTGCGCGGCGATGTGCGCGACCTTGCTGCGCTCTCCCGTGCATTTCACAAAGCGTGCCCCGAGGTCATCTTTCATCTCGCGGCGCAGCCCATCGTGCGCACGAGCTACCGTCAGCCCGTGGACACCTTTGCGGCGAATGTGATGGGCACGGTCAACCTGCTCGAATGCGTTCGCACGTCCGATACGGTGCGCTCCGCGCTCATCGTGACAACGGACAAGGTCTACGAAAACAAGGAGTGGGCATGGGGCTACCGCGAGAACGAGCCGCTGATGGGCTATGACCCGTATTCCGCGAGCAAGAGCTGCGCCGAGATCGCCGTCTACAGCTACCGGCAGAGCTTCCTTGCGGCGCAGGACGTGCGTGTCTCAACGGCGCGTGCGGGCAACGTGATCGGCGGCGGCGACTTTGCGCCCGACCGCATCATTCCTGATTGCATCCGTGCTGCCGTGCGCGGGCAGACCATCGACATCCGCAATCCGCACTCGACGCGTCCCTATCAGCACGTTCTCGAACCTCTTTTGGTCTATCTCACGATTGCGGCGCGGCAGATGGCGGACGCATCCATTGTCGGTGCGTGGAACGTCGGCCCCGACGATGTAGACTGCGTGACGACGGGCGAGCTTGCGGACATCTTCTGCCGCGCGTGGGGCGATGGCGTGCGTTGGCAGACGCACGCAGACGGCGGCCCGCACGAGGCGCATTTTTTGAAACTGGACTGCTCGAAAATAAAGGGTGAGCTCGGGTGGAAACCCCACTGGCACATCACTGAAGCCGTCGAGAAAACCGTGGCGTGGGCAAAGGCGTGGGAGCAGGGAGCAGATATGCGTGCGGTGAGTGAGGAACAGATACGCGTATTTTTCACGAAGAATAGGAGCTCATAATGAGATGCAGGGTGTGCGGAGCGCAAACGAAACTGTTCCAGCAGGTAGAAGGGGTTCGAAAAGAGGAGCGCATACTATCGATACAGCCGTTTACCGTGGATACAGTGAAGATAGATATATATGAATGCATTGTCTGTGGTCATATACAGACGGAGAATCTTTTGCCGCCTAATTTTTATGATACGAATGATTCGCGTATGCAGGGACAAGGGCAGCACATTCATACGCTTGATACATATGAGGAAAAAGCAAAAAAACTACGGCGGCATACCGCAGGCGATGCATTTCTCGAGATTGGTTCGGGTGCGGGCGCATTTTTGCGGATTGCGGGCAAATATTTCACGCATTGTACAGGTGTGGAGCCATCTCTGACCTATGAATATGCGGGGAATTTTGATGGAAATGATAGAATCCGCATTGTCCATGGATATTTTGATCGGGGGCTTTTTTTAGAAGGTGACTATGATACGTTTGCTTCGTTTCAGGTGTTTGAGCATCTCGAAACGCCCCTGGAGGCGCTCCAGCTACTCCATTCTGTGTGCAGAGAGAATGCCTATGGCATTATCAACGTACCGAACGGACAGCAGATTTTTGCACGTGCGCTCTATCATCAGGTAATTTTGCAGCATGTCAACTATTATACGCCGATGAGTCTTTGCATACTGGCACGGTGTGCGGGCTTTACCGTAGAAGAAATCGAGGCAGATGAAGTAGCCCTTGAGCTGAATCTGTATTGCAGGAAAGCTGCATGTAGTCCGTCCATGAACCAAGCACGTGCGCGGGATCGTGCACGATTGCTTTCTGCTTTGGACGGGAAACGTGTTGCTATTTGGGGTGCAGGAGCAAAGTCCGCAACGTATGCAGAACTTCTCGGACGCACTTTGCATGTGGCACACGTTGTAGATGACGATCCGAAGAAAGCGGGGCTGTATATTGCTAACAGTAATTTGCCGGTTGAACGGCCGTCGGTCGAGATCTTTTCTGATGTAGATGCGGTACTTGTATTCGCTACGTCATATTGGGATGAAATCTTAGATGCACTGCAGCATCAATTCGGTTTTACCAAGGAAATTGTTGGATTTGATGCGTGAACACTCAATGGTGTGTTTTTGATCTTTTTTCTTGTGGAGGGGGGTTGTCTATGTATATGTCGTTGACGAAGCGTATGCTGCAAGACTATATTGTGCGACAACTGGATATGTTTTTTCCGGATGAAATCAGTGCACGGGATGCGATTTTTCACGCTGCGTTTGATCTTGCACTTGATCGGCAGGAGTTCTGTCTCTCACATATTAGTCTCCCAGGATATACGCGGGATGACAACGCCAACTTTTCGCATCTGTATGCGGATCAGTACTCAACCTTTTTGTATTATCTGTCTAATAGTATTTGGCAGATGCATGGGGATGAGCGCATTTGCAGTAAATTGATTCTGCTCAATAAAATGCTGAATGGCTGTTGGTTTTCGTATAAGGCGAAATTACCGAATATTTTCGTTTTGGGACATCCAGTCGGCACCGTCCTTGGGAATGCGGATTATGAAGACTATTTGGTGGTCTTCCAAAATGTCACGGTTAATACAGACTATACAACGACGGGGGATACGCCGCACCTTGGTAAAGGGTTGATCCTGTTTGCCGGTGCAAAGATTATTGGCGGGGAGCCCATCGGGGATCATGTGACGATTGGTGTAGATGCCACTGTATATAAACAGGAAATTCCATCAAATACACTGGTCTATCGAGATCGTAGCGGTACAATCTGCATGAAGGAGCATGGGGAGCGTTCTTATTTTTACGATTACTTCAAAAAAGATGGTGTATATCGTACATGAAGTAGTGGCGCAGATTTATGAGAATTGGCCTTCGCTCGATACATTTGATAGGGATGTTATACAGGAAGAATAGAGTTGGGAAAAGCATGAAACTATCGGATTACGTGATTCAAAAACTCAGGGGCAACGGCGTACGGGATGTGTTCCTTCTCGCAGGCGGCGGCATTATGCACCTTCTCGACTCGGTGGCGCGGGAAGATACGATCAATAAATACTACACGCTGCACGAGCAGGGCGCGGGCTTTGCTGCCGACGGCTACGCACAGTGCTCGAATCGCCTCGGCGTCGTCTTTGCAACGACGGGGCCGGGCGCAACAAATGTGGTGACGGCTCTTGGGTCGGCCTTCATCGACTCGACGCCGATGCTCGTCCTTTCAGGACAGGTCAAGACCGCCGATATGACGACACTTGCGGGGGTGCGTCAGACGGGCGCACAGGAAATCGCCATTCTCCCCATTGTGGAGAGCATTACAAAATACGTTGTGACGGTGAAAGACCCCGCACGCATTCGCTATGAAGTCGAAAAGGCGATTTACCTTGCCACGCATGGCAGACCGGGTCCGACGTGGATCGATCCCCCACTCGATGTGCAGTCGGCGGAGATCGATCCTGCCACGCTTGAGGGCTATACACCGCCGTCAGAGCAGACGGATGCAGTGCATGAGGAACAGCTTGATACGATTGCGCGTATTGCACAGGGGCTTGCGCATGCCGAACGCCCTGCAATTCTCATCGGCAGCGGTGTCTTTCTCGCGGATGCTCTGGATGATTTCCGCGCACTCGCGGCGGAGCTTCGGATGCCCG
>CALJPB010000168.1 GCA_937981305.1 uncultured Selenomonas sp. | reverse complement strand
GAAAAAGAGCAGATGATCGGTACAAAACGCGATCCGCCAAAGAATCCAAGGAACGGCGGAAGCTCGATCTTATTGAATCGCTTATGCAGGAGATACGTCATAAGACCAACCACAACGCCGCCGAAAACGCCCGTCTCCAAGGTCTGAATGCCGAGACTCATTCCCTGCCCGACACTTGCAAGGTTCTCTTTCGCAAGCGTCCCCGTAATGATAAGGAGTGCATTGATGGTCGCGTTCATCACAAGCAGCGCGAGCACAGAGGCAAGACCTGCCGTTCCCTTATCGCTGCGCGCAAGTCCGACGGCGATGCCGACAGCAAAGAGAATAGCGAGGTTCGCAAAGACGATGCTGCCTGCGGATGCCATAATTGTGAAGATATTCTGCAGCCAACCAATATCGAGGAATGGATACGCCTTGACCGAATTTGGATTCGACAGTGCGCCGCCAATGCCGAGCAGAAGGCCTGCGGCAGGAAGCACAGCGATCGGCAGCATAAAGGATTTCCCGAACCGCTGTGCTTTGGCGAAAAATGAACTCTCGCCGCTTGTTTGTCCGAATAAACTCATAAAAATACCTCCTCATAAAATAACATTTTATGGAACAAAGCAATCCCGCCCGCCAACAATTGTACGCCGTATCCGAAACTCCTCGTCAAAGATCGCAATATCCGCGTATTTTCCGACGCTGAGCGAGCCAAGCTTATCATATACATTCAGCTCCTCGGCGGGGGTGCGCGCCGCCATCTCCACAACGGCGGGGATGGATGCGTCCAGATTCTCACGCAGGATGCGCAGCCCGTCGTTCATGCGCAGTACGCTGCCCGCAATCGTGCCGTCGGCGAGCGTTGCGCGTGTTCCGTTGACATAGACCTTCTGTCCGCCGAGCTCCGAGATGCCGTCCGAGAGTCCGCAGGCACGCATGGAGTCCGTGATCGGGATGATGTGTGCGCCGCGCTTCGCCGCGTAGATGATGCGCTGCATGGCGGGGTGGACGTGTACGTTGTCCGTGATCAGCTCACAGTTCGCATCGCTGTCGAGCGCCGCGCCGAGCACGCCGGGCTGTCTGTGGTTCAGCCCCGTCATCGCGTTGCACAGGTGCGTGATGTGCGTCGCGCCGCGTGCAATCGCCGCGCGTGCCGTCTCATAGTCCGCCGCCGTATGCCCGATGGAGACGATGATGCCGTGTGTGCGGCAGCTCTCGATAAAGTCTTCCTCGGCGATCATCTCTGGCGCAGCGGTGATGATCTTGATGACATCGGCATAGGGGGCGATCTTCTCAAATGTGGGTGGGAGGATGTACTGTGCGTCCTGTGCGCCCTTTTTCGCAGGGCTGATAAACGGCCCCTCCATATGTGCGCCGAGGATGCGTGCGCCGTGCGGCTTCTCCGCCATTGCACGGCGGATGCGGCCGAGTGCCCGCTCCACTGCATCGTAGGCACAGGTCATCGTGGTCGGCAGGAAGGAGGTCACGCCCGTACGCGCTTGGAATGCGGCAATTTTCCCGAGTGCCTCCGCATCCTCGTCCATCGTATCCGCGCCGTCCGCACCGTGGATGTGGACGTTCACGAAGCCGGGCGCGACGTATGCGCCCGCCGCATCAATGACCGTATCGTCTGCGGCGGCGGAGAACTCCTCTGCGGGGACGATGCGTGTGATCCGCTCATCGTAGCAGAGAGCGAGTCCCGTCCGCGCCGCAAAGCGTCCGTTTTCATCGGGCAGAATCAGGATGCCGTTTTGAATGACGTTCATCAGAGGTCACGCTTTCGCCTTGATGAGTGCGCCCGCCTCATCATCGACGATGAGGGTCACGCTGGGGTGCAGTTGGAGGATGGAGGCGGGGACGGCGGGCGTGATTGCGCCCTCGACCGCGTCGCGCACCGCCTCCGCCTTCTCCGCGCCGCTCGCGAGGAGGACGATGTGGCGTGCGCGGAAGATCGTGCCGATGCCCATGCTCATCGCCTCGCGTGGAACCTCATCCTGCGATGCGAAGAAACGCGCATTCGCCGCGATCGTGCTCTCCTTGAGCGCGACCTTGTGTGTGATGCGTGTGAACGCGTCCGCCGGCTCGTTGAAGCCGATGTGAGCATTGCGTCCGATCCCGAGGAGCTGCATATCGATGCCGCCCGCCGCCGTGATCGCCGCCTCATAGCGTTCGCCCTCCGCCGCGCTGTCTGCGGCGAGTCCGTTCGGGAAGAATACGTGATCCTTGCGGATGTTCACATGATCGAAAAGGTTCTCGTACATGAAACGATGGTAGCTCTGCGGATCGTCCTCCGCGAGTCCGACATACTCATCCAGATTGAACGAGGTCGCCTGCGAGAAGTCCAGACCAACGGTCTTGTACAGCCAGACGAGGTTTTGATAGAGTTCCACCGGCGTACTGCCCGTCGCAAGCCCGAGCACCGAGTCCGGCTTCACCCAGAGCTGCCCCGCAAGGATCTTTGCTGCCTCCTCGCTCATCTTCTTATAGGTATCTGTAAAAATGATACGCATTGGCGATACTCCCTTCTGTGTATCTGTTCTGAAATCTTCTACAATATAACACAGTTTATCATAAAATGCAATTATTTTTCATAAAATCTTTTAAAGTTATTTTATTCACATTGTAAAAGAAAATATATTTCTATATAAACTGTAGTAGATCCGATAAATGAAGGGTTTGATCCGATCAAGGAGGAAGTCGGATGCACAGCGTCGGGGATTTCATGCGATCAGAGATTTCTCAAAAAAAGGGCGTTGCACGAAGCCGACAACTTCGTACAACGCCCTGTTCCAGGGAATCACTGATAAAATGAAGTCTGCCAGATTGGCGTAGATTTTTCTGTCCGATTGAGGCAGCAAACCGGACGCATAGCCAAAGCTATGTGGAGGATTTGCTAACGAAAAGCGGGCAAAAAAGATGCGCTAAGATGGCGCGGCTGAATTTATCAGTGCTTCCCTAGGGGTCACACAGACACATCAAATATCGAGATTGCGCACGAGCTGCGCGTTCTCTTCGATGAACTGGCGGCGCGGCTCGACCTTGTCGCCCATGAGGATGGTAAAGAGCTCATCCGCCGCCTCGGCATCCTCCGCGCCGACCTGCAGCATGGTGCGCCCCTCGGGGTTCATGGTGGTCTCCCAGAGCTGCTCGGGGTTCATCTCGCCGAGACCCTTGTACCGCTGAATGGTCACGCCGTCGCGCCCGATCTCGTCGAGCTTCTTCGCCTGCTCCTCGTCGGAGTAGGTGTAGAAATGCTTTTTGTCCTTGCGGATCTGGTAGAGGGGCGGCTGCGCGATGTAGACGTGCCCGTGGTCGACGAGCGGCTTCATGTAGCGGTAGAAGAAGGTGAGGAGCAGGGTGCGGATGTGTGCGCCGTCCACGTCCGCATCGGTCATGATGATGATCTTGCTGTAGCGGCGTTTGGAGAGGTCGAACTCCTCGCCGATCCCCGTGCCGAACGCGGTGATCATCGTACGGATCTCGGCGTTGGCAAAGATCTTGTCCAGACGTGCCTTCTCCACGTTGAGGATCTTGCCGCGCAGGGGCAGGATCGCCTGGAAGCGGCGGTCGCGTCCCTGCTTCGCAGACCCCCCCGCGGAGTCGCCCTCAACGATGTAGATCTCGCACTGGTCGGGGTCCTTGACGGAGCAGTCCGCGAGCTTGCCGGGCAGGCTCGACACCTCCAGCGCGTTCTTGCGCCGCGTGAGCTCGCGTGCCTTGCGTGCCGCCTCGCGGGCGCGGGATGCCATGAGTGCCTTGTCGAGCACCTTTTTCGTGACGGTGGGGTTCTCCTCGAAATACTCGGTCAGCCCCTCGGTGACGATGGAGTCGACGATGCCGCGCACCTCGGAGTTGCCGAGCTTCGTCTTGGTCTGTCCCTCGAACTGCGGTTCACGCACCTTCAGACTGATGACGGCGGTGAGCCCCTCGCGCACGTCCTCGCCAGAGAGGTTGCCGTCCTTATCCTTTAGGACGCTGAGCCGCCGCGCGAAGTCGTTCGCCGCACGGGTGAGGGCGATCTTGAACCCCGCGAGGTGCGTGCCGCCCTCCTCGGTGTTGATGTTGTTGACGAAGCTGTAGATGTTCTCCTGATAGCTGTCGTTGTACTGCATGGCGATCTCGACAACGGTGTCGTCCTTCACGCCGTTGAAGTAGATCGGCTCCTCATTGATGGTCTCCTTTTTGCGGTTGAGGTGGGAGACGAAGGAGCGGATGCCGCCGTCGAAGTGGAACGTCTCGCGCCGCTCCGCATCGCCGCGCTCATCGACGAGGGTGATTGTGATGCCGTGGTTGAGAAAGGCAAGCTCGCGCAGACGGTGCTTCAGCGTCTCAAAACTGTAGGTGGTGACGGTGAAGATCTCGGGATCAGGGACAAAGTGGACGCGTGTACCCGTCGTCTCACTCGTTCCGATCTCGTGGAGTTTCTCGGTCGTCACGCCGCGTGCAAAGGAGATGGCATGGATCTTGCCGTCGCGGCGCACCTCGACATCCATCGCGGAGGAGAGCGCATTGACGACGGAGACACCGACACCGTGGAGACCGCCCGATACCTTGTAGCCGTCGCCGCCGAATTTGCCGCCCGCATGGAGCACGGTGAGCACGACCTCGACGGCGGGCATCCCGCTCTCGTGCATATCGACGGGGATGCCGCGCCCGTTGTCGGTGACGGTGATGCTGTTGTCCCTGTGGATCACGACCTCGACCGTGTCGCAGTAGCCCGCGAGCGCCTCGTCGATGGAGTTGTCCACGACCTCATAGACGAGGTGATGCAGTCCGCGCTCGGATGTCGATCCGATGTACATACCGGGACGTTTCCGAACGGCCTCCAGTCCTTCGAGGACTTGGATCTGTCCCGCGCCGTAGTCGGCATCGACGGCGGTCACCTCATCGCCCATCTCCTCCGTGCCGATCGCAACGCCCGTGAGGTCGGGAGCATCCGCCATCTCGGCGGCTTCCTTTGCCTCCGCCGCGGTCATCGGACGAACCTCCGCCTGCTCTTCATTTGCACTTAGATCGATTGTCTTTGCCATGATGTCCTCCTTGGGGCTGTTCTTAACGTCTATTTATAATGTCGCGTATACGATCACAGTGCTTGACGATATGCCGGAGGATCTGTGCATCCTTCCCGCTCACTGTCATAGATCAGTATCTCCTCTCTTGCCACATATTTTTTGAAGATTTTATACTCCTCCGGGATTCTCGTAATCAGATCGATTTCTTTCCCAAGAATTTCTTCGAGGTCTGCATAAAAACCTCCGAGTTCGAGAAACCTCATTTCCTCCGCTGCTTTGACATGAAGATCCACGTCGCTGTCCTCACGCGCCTCGCCGCGTGCATATGAGCCGAAGAGCCATACTTTTTCAATCTTGTACTGATCGCAAATAGGGCGGATTTTCGCACGGATTTCGTCGATGGTGAGGATCATGAATCCCGCCCCTTTCTGCTCCTATTTTTCTCAGTTATTTCGTTCAATAAATCGGTACAGTATGCACGCAGCATCGGAATATCCTCATGAATCATATCCCAGACCTTATCCATATCAATCGAGCTGTGGTAGGTGTGCGCGAAGAACGTCCGCATCCCCTTGATGAGTTTCCACGGAATTTCTGTATGATTTTCAACAAACTCATCCGAGAAAGACTTTGCGACCTCTCCAATGGTCTGAAGTGCCATGGAACACGCATGACGATAGAGGCGATCTGCATAAAAGGCTTCCTGTGTTCCACCAAAACGTCGGGTAGCTTCGTCGATATCATCACAATACTGCACGATGATCTGTAGAATCTGCGCGTCTTTCGATGTGAGCATCATAGAGCAGTACCTTATCCCTCTCAATGTATTTCGCAAAAATCGGATACTCTGTCGGAACGCGCGTGATCATATCCACCTCTTTAGCAAGGGCTTCCTCCGCATCCATACGAAAGGCGATGAGGTCAAGCAGACGAACCCCGCGATCTGACTCCACATAAAAATCCACGTCGCTGTCCTCACACGCTTCACCGCGTGCATATGAGCCGAAGAGCCATACTTTTT
>CALJPB010000167.1 GCA_937981305.1 uncultured Selenomonas sp. | reverse complement strand
GGGTGGATATTGATACGGAGGCGGGCAAGAAACGCATTCGTCTGACCCGCATCCACATGGAGGAGGATGCGGGGAAGCTCGTGCACTCCGGCACGACGATCAAGGATTCCTCCTCGTCCAACGTGGATTACAACCGTACGGGCGTGCCCCTGCTTGAAATCGTCTCCGAGCCGGATATGTCCTCGGCGGAAGAAGCGCGTGCCTACATGGAGAAGATCAAGACGATCATGGAGTACATCGATGTCTCCAACTGCCGCATGGAGGAGGGGAATCTCCGCGCGGATATCAACGTCTCTCTGCGTCCCGTCGGCTCGGACAAACTGGGCACACGCACGGAGATGAAGAACATCAACTCCTTCAAGGCACTTGAGGATGCCATCAACTACGAAATCGAGCGGCAAACCGAGGTACTTGAGGACGGCGGTCACATCATTCAGGAAACGCGCACATGGGATCCCGAGCGCGGCATCACCCTCTCCATGCGCAGCAAGGAGGAGGCACATGACTACCGCTATATGCCGGAGCCTGACCTGCCGCCGATTGTGACGAGCAAAGATGAGATCGAGGCGATCCGCAAGGAGCTTCCCGAGCTGCCAGACGCACGTCGTGCTCGTCTGATGGACGAAGCGGGGCTTTCCGCTTACGATGCGGGCATCATTACAAGCTCGCGTGCAATGGCGGAGTACTACGATGCCATTACGGCGACGGGCGCAGACGCGAAACTCGCAGCGAACTGGCTGATGGGCGATCTCGCAAAGAACCTCAATGCCGAGGGCAAGACAATCGAGGAGTCCCCCGTTGATGCAAAGCGTCTCGGTGAGATGATCCTGCTCATCTCGAAGGGAACGATTTCCTCTAAGATCGGCAAAACCGTATTCAAGGAGATGTGGACATCGCCCGATGCACCGGAAAAGATCGTTGCGGACAAGGGGCTTGTTCAGATCACCGACACAAAGGAGATCGAGGATATTGTCGATCAGGTCATTGCAGCGAATGCAAAAGCCGTCGAGGACTACAAGGGCGGCAATAAGAAGGCAATCGGTGCACTTGTCGGACAGGTGATGAAGCAGTCCAAGGGCAAGGCGAACCCACAGATGGTCAACGAACTCTTGACAAAAAAACTTGGCTGAGTAAACTGAAACAGTCTTTTCCATATGGGAAAGACTGTTTTTGTCAAAGAGAGGAGATTGCTCCATGCGGTATAAAGCTGCCATATTTGATCTGGACGGAACGCTTGTCAACTCACTGAATGATCTTGCGGACAGTGTCAACGCAGTTCTTCGTGTATACGGCTTTCCCATACATGATCTGGAGAACTATCGTTATTTTGTCGGCGATGGTTCGCGCAAACTCATTGAGCGGGTTTTGCCACAGGGACGTGCGGAGGACACCGCATTTGTCGATGACTTTATGGCGGCATACAAGGAATACTATGCTGCACATCTGCTGGATCAGACGAGACCGTATGATGGTGTCATGGATATGCTGAACGGGCTTCGACGGCGCGGTATCCCCATGGCAGTATGCACGAA
>CALJPB010000166.1 GCA_937981305.1 uncultured Selenomonas sp. | reverse complement strand
GGCGGTGTCTTTCCCCCGAAAGGGGGTGAGCGGATATGTCTGAAATCGGTGCGATCCTGTTTTTGGTCGTTGCCACAGGCTATATTTTAGCGATAAGCCAAAAGAAATAACCGCCCAGCTCTGACCAGTTGAGCGGTTCATAGAAAAACACGCGATTCTGGAAAGACACCGCCCGAGGCGTTCCTTCTGTTCTTATTATAGCAAAGCGTCATCAAATCTGCAAGATAAAAGATCGGAGGCTTTCGTGACCGACATCATCGATATCCACACGCACAGCATCGCCAGTATGCACGCCTACAGCACGATTCGTGAGATCGCGACGATGGCAAAGGAGAAGGGACTCGCCCTCGTCGGCATCTCCGACCATGCGCCCGCACTGCCCGGCACGTTTCACGAGATGTACTTTCGCAACTTCAAGGTCATCCGCCCCGCCGCCTACGGCATCGACATCATCATGGGCGCGGAGCTGAACATCATGGACTACGAGGGCGGCGTCGATCTGCCCGAGCGCGTCCTGCAAAAAATGCACTATGCCATCGCAAGTCTGCACGATGTCGTGATTGCGCCCGGCACGCAGGAGGAGAATACACGCGCCCTCCTCGGTGCGATGGCAAATCCCTACGTCACGATCATCGGACATCCCGACAACCCCGCCTATCCCGTGGACTTCGATGCGCTTGCCCGTGCCGCTGCCGCAGAGCACGTCCTCATCGAGGCAAACAACGCCTCGCACACCCCGGACGGCCCGCGCAAGGGCTCGGAACTCCTCGCACGGGATCTCCTTGCCGCCTGCCGTCGCCACGGCGCACACATCCTCATCGGCAGCGATGCGCACATCGACATCGATGTCGGCGAGCACAGTCATACGCACGCCATTCTCGCGGACATTGATTTCCCCGAGGAACTCGTGCTGAACAGCGATCCCGTCCGTCTCAAGGCATGGATTGCAGAGCGTCATGCACGAAACGGCGTACACGGTTTAAATTATTCTTCTTAATTGTTTTCTTTTTATCGTTATTTATATATATTTATTGTTATTTATTTTATAAATACAAAGAAGCTGCCTTCGCCGATTTATTTTCGGTGGAGGCAGCTTCTTTTTTATCCGATCATCAGAAGTTGTATGTCAGGCCGAGCCAGTAGCTGCGGCGGGAGAGATACGAGCCGCCCGCGATGCCGTCTGCATCGATCTCGTCATAGTAGTCGCCGTACTTCGTGCCGTTTGCCGCTGTTCTTGTCTGATCGAAGTTGCGGTTCAGCAGATTGTTGACGGCGAACTGCATGGAGAGCCCGTCACGCAGCTTGTGTGTCACGCCCATGTTGAGGACGGTGAACGGACGATAGTGCGAGGCGATCCCGGCTGCCTGCTTCGAGCGGTACATCCCACTGCGGTACTGCGCACTGAGCCAGACATCTGTCGCGTCCGTCGGCATCCAGTCGAGTCTCAGGTTGACCGCCTGCTTCGGCGTGGAGCGCAGCGGCTGACCGACATTCTTGCCGCTCTTTATCTGACTGGTGAGCAGCGTCCAGTTCAGCCCCGCCGACACCTTTGGCGCGATCGCGAACTTCGTTCCGACCTCTACGCCGTGGATGCGTGCCTTGCCAACGTTCTCATAGGTGCGGACGTCACCGATGCCCGCGACATTCACCGCATCGCCGAGGTCGATCTTGTTCTTGAAATCCGTGTGGAAGAACGTCACGTGTGCATCCGTATCGTGCTCGTTGTGGTAGTAGAACCCGATTTCCTCCGTCGTCGACTTCTCCGGCTTCAGCCCCGTATTGCCGCGATAGATCTCGCCCGTGATATTGAGGTGTATGTCTACGGGCGCGGACTGGAGCATCGTCGGAGCTTTGTAGCCCGTTGCAACGCCGCCCTTCACCGTGAAATTGCGGTTCGGCATATAGATGAGGTAGCCGCGCGGGCTGAGATTGTCGTCGTAGTCCTCGGGATGATCGTAGCGCACACCGTAGGTAAAGACGAGCTTCTTCGTGAGTGCCCACGTATCCTCGCCGTAGAGCGCCCAGCTTGCGCGCGAGAGACTGCCGTTGTCATTGGAATTGCGCCGCTGCATCTGAGCCGTGAGCATCGGCGGAGCAAAGCCCGTCGGCCCCATCCGCCGCATGAGATGATAGTCCACCCCCTCGCGCTGCCAGCGTGCCCCCACCGCGAGTGTGTGGTCGTCGCCGAGCGGTGTGACGTACTTTGTATCGAACGTCACAAAGTCATTCTTCACGTTGTTGCGGATCTGTGAGCGGATCGGGATCGCGCGGGGCATAAGGGAAGGCTTTGCCGTCCCCGTCATATCCGCATCGAGGTGCATCTCATTGCGCAGGAAGGACAGGGTATTCGTCCACGTCCCCTCTTTGCCGACCTTGTTCTCCGCGCCGAGTACGATCTTCATGCGGTCGAACCGCTGCGCCACATCGCCGTCGAGCTTCGTCCGCACGAACGCCCCGGCGACGGGTGCGGGCGGCGACGGAATATCCATCCGCCCCGCCTGTGCAAAATCACCGTCACGCATATTCTGCCCGCGATCCACATCAAGATAGTAGCTGTGCCCTGCGGCGGGCGTATAGGTCACACGCGTCCCGAGATTCCAGTTGTCGTAGTCGCGCTTCTCCTTGTCCACGCCGAATGCCGATGGGCCGCGTTTCAGATAGCTGCCGCGCATCTGCATCCCGACCTTGTCGCGCGTAATGGGCCCCGCCACGTTGAAGTTGTACTTCATCGTGTTCGACTTGTTATCCGTCGTCTCAAGGATGCTGCCGACGGAGACAGAGCCGTGGAACTCTTCCGTCACCTTCTTTGTGATGATGTTGATGACACCGCCCATCGCATCCGAGCCGTAGAGCGTCGACATCGGGCCGCGCACCACCTCGATGCGCTCGATCTGGCTCGGTGCGGGTAGGCTCGTGTTCGCGAGCTGGTTGAAGCTGCGCATCATCCCGCCCGCAATGCCGGGGCCTACCTGCGCCACCCCATCCACGAGGATGAGCGTATAGCCGTCGTCCATTCCGCGAATCGAGACTGCGGGCGTATCGAACCGCCCCGTCGCGCCGAACGTGTCGACCCCCTCCACCATATCAAGCACCTGACGGAGATCCGTATAGCCGCGCTGCGCAATCTCATCCGCCTTGATGACCGAGATACTCGCGGGCGCAAAGCGCACATCCTCCTCAAAGCCCGATGCCGTCACCACAACGGGGGCTGTCTCGTAGCCTTCTTTCTGCGCCTGCGTATCCTCTGCATAGACGGCGTGTGCCGTGCCCGAAAGTGTGAGCGCGACCGCCGCCGCAAGAGCCCTCTGCTTTGTCATTCGCATACGATTCCTCCTCATCTGTCCGACACATGGATGCCTTCGTCCGCTCTCCTGATCCACCTATTTTTTGCTGACGACAGCGATGTACGAGAACTCCTTGTTGTGGTCAAAGAAGAAGTTGAACATCTTGCGGAAGCGGTCGAGGTTCTCCGTCCGCAGCCCGTTGCGGATGATCTTCATCGCACCGTCGAATCCCTCGTCGCGCACGAGCCCCGCAGGGTCGAGCAGTGTCATATCGCCCGTCTGCACCTCGATGGCAAAGCCCGCGTCGCGCAGCAGCTTCTCCCAGAGTGCGTGCGGGAGCGGATCGACATTCACATTGATCGCACGGGAGATGCCCGCACGCAGCTCCGCCGCCTCCGCCTCATCCGTCACGCGCAGTGCAACATCGTGCGTGAGGAGCACACCGCCCGGCTTCAGCACGCGGAAGTACTCGGCAATCGCCTTTGCCTTGTTCTCACGCGGCAGCATCGTGAGCATCGCCTCGTTGATGACGACATCGAATGTCGCGTCGGGGAAGGGCAGCGCGAGTGCATTCCCCTCCACCACGTCGATCACATCGTTCAGCCCGTGCGCCGCGATGTTCGCACGCGCCTTCTCCAGTGCCTTCGGATTCATGTCCAGCCCCGTGATGCGGCAGCCGTGCGCCTCCGCGAGGGCGACCATCGTCGTGCCCATGTTGCACGCGACCTCAAGCACGCGCGTATCTGCCGTAAAGTCAACGTGGCCGAGCAGCCACTCCGTCGCCTCGCGCCCACCCGGACGCAGCCGTGTCTTGCCCAGACGCGCAAGGAACTCATGTCCCGGTTCGTTCTTCTTTTCTTCAGCCATTTGTATCGCTCCCATCTATATGATTGAAAATATCTATCATCTATGGGAACAGTATAACTGAGAATCATCCCCGATTCTGTTGCAAAAGTCACAAGAAGTCTAAAAAATTGCAAAAAAATAAGGGAGCGGCTACACGAAGTTTTAGCTTCGTGCAACTGCTCCACTCAAAAGTGCTCAGTCGTACACCTCACGTCGATGGGCAATCCGTACGATGAGGATGACCACAACATCGTCTTGGATCTCCGCAATCAGACGATAGTCGTTCACGCGATAACGCCACTGACCGCTGCGATTCGCGGTCAGCCCTTTGCCATGCAGGCGCGGGTTGCTGCATCCTTCAAGATTTTTCCCAATCCACGCATAGATGCTGCGCATAACAAATGGATCCAGTTTCCGCAACTGACGAATGGCTTGCGGTGTATACTGAACCTTATAGGTCTTCATCGTCGATACCCAGCATTTTAGCGACTTCGGCGTGCGTATAGGTCACAGGATTCTTGCGGAACTCCGCCATTGCTTCCTCGTATGCCTGTCGATCGAGTTCGTCCTCCATGCGCTCGCGCATAGCTGCTGCGGCAAAGTCGGACAGTGTCATGCCGGATCGTGCGGCGTGCTTCTTAAAGATTTTCGCCTCACGCGGACTCAGGCGGATCGCGACGCTCATGGAAATCAACTCCTTTTATGGTTATTTCACCGCATTGCGGCTGCGGTCATACGCGCGATGTGCTCCCGCAGGCACTCAGCTTTCCCCGTCGCTCCACGTCGTATCCGTAAAGAGATCGAGCGGCTCGCCCGGCAGAGCACGCTGCGCGGAGATCTCGAACGGGACGCGCTGCTCGCGCACGCAGGCGATGGCGAACATATTGATCGCCGTGGACATATTCATACCGACTGCACCGCAGAAATTTTCAAAGTTCTTTTTGAGTTCAGCGTCCATGCGAATACTAATACTGGTCTGTGCCATGTAGGACATCTCCTTTACAATTCCATTACCCTTACTAAGAATAGCACATTTCGCACGGAGTTGCAACCCCCACGGCCGCACGAAGCTTCTTCAACAGGTTCGCCTTGCTCTTGCTGATCGCACTCGCCGATGTTCCGAGCAGGACGGCGATATGCCGCAGCGTCAGGTCACGGAAATAATGCAGACTCAAAATCTTCTTCTCGCGCTCCGTGAGCCGGTGCATGGCATTCTCCAGCAGACCGCGCACGAGAAGGCGCAGATCCGCACGCTCCGCCATGTCCTCCGTGCCGCCGCAGTGTTCCCATGCGTCGCGTGCATCCGCGCTCTGCTCCGGGTGACAGGTGCGCTCCCAGAGGCGACGCTCGCGACGGAACTCCGTATAGAGTGCATGGTGGACGCGTGCCCGCACGAACCCCGCAAACGGTGCGCCGTGCTTCGGATCGTAGTCATGCAGTGCCTCGATAAAGGCAAGTACGGCGATGTTCTCCGCATCTGCCGCAAGGGCGGCGTTTCTGAGATACGAGATATGCGATTCGTTCACGATCAGCCCGCGATAGCGTGCGAGCATTTCGCTCATCGCCTGTGCCTCACCGCGTACCGCACAGCGGATGAGCGCGTCCTCCTCCGCCTTCGTCAGCGGCGCGTACCGCGTGTGCCGCACCGTGATATCGTTCTGCCCGTTCTTCATACAATATTCCTCCTTCAAACATCTGTTTTCGTTCAAAGAAAGTATAGCAAAAAGAAACATACGGTGCAAAACGACCATCAGCGTGATGGAGAGGGAATCCTACCTCCGAGGAGGAACGCTGATGTTTCGTTCGGACAAGGCACAGCGCGGTTCTCTGCGGAACATCGGCCAGGCGTTGTGCGGAGAAAAACAGTGGCAAGAATGCGATGCTGCAAAAAGACATACATCCATAAAAAAACTGCTGCATGAGCAAAGACTCACGCAGCAGGAGAGGACCTCTTATTCGCCCTCCTCGGCGGCCAGCGAGGTAAGCATCGCATTGATGACCTTTTCATTGATCGTCTGGACGCAGGAGATAACATAGTCGCGCTGCCCGAGGCGGAACGGCACGAGATGATGCAGACGCAGCATCTGCGACCCGTCGGGCATCTGCTTGTGGAACAGTACCGCAACCTCCTCGCGCGACATCTTATCCTCAAGAACGGCGCGGAGATGCTTGTCGCTGTAGAACGTTCGGAACATCCTGCGCTCAGGCGGGATCACATGCTCCTCGGCGTAGTGCTCGATCACTTCCTCGAAATGATCGTACTCCTTGAGCAGCGGCGCCTCCGTCACCGCGCGGTAGAGCTGCGTGATCTTCTTGCTGGCGAGATCAAAGAGATCCACACGGTCATAGAGTGAGACGATCTGGTTGAGCGCCTCCTGCACAGACCCCGCCTCCGGGGAAAAGCGCGAGATATTCACCGTCGCCATGAGGAACACCGCGCGTGTATCGTCCGCATCGCGCGTCACGAGACGCAGGCGCACAGAGTTGAACGAGTTGCGCGTGATGAAGTCGGTATAGACCTCGCGCCCCGTGCGGTCCGCCTCCTCCATCATGCGTGCGATCATGCGGCGGTTCTGGCGCATACGGCGTTCGTAGTGCGGCGTATCCGCACTCTCCTCGTCCAACTCGATGCTGCGGAGGAATGTCTTGAACATCCGGCTCTGGTAGAGATAGCGGATCTCGCCGTTCTCCTCCTCGAGAATCGCCAGCGAGAGTGCATCCCCGATCTCGGGCGATCCGCGCCGCTCGAACGCCTCGCTCGAGAGAACATTGATCGAGCCGATCTCCGTATAGTAGCCGGCGAGGCGGAAGGGCTCCACCTGCACCTTTGCCTGGTCGCCGAAGCAGTACGCAATCGCCTGATCGAGCGGCATGGGGGGGCTGAACAGATACCCCTGCAGCTTTTCGCAGCCGATCTCACGCAGGAAATCGAGCTGTTCCTCCGTCTCGACCCCCTCGGCGAGGGTGTGCATCCCGAGCTCCTTTGCCATGTTGACAATGGAGCGGACGACAATCGCCGATTTCGGGTTCGTCTCAAAGGAGCGCAGGAAGTTCATATCGATCTTGAGCACGTCGAACACATAGTCCTTGACGTTGTTCAGCGAGGAGTAGCCGCTGCCGAAGTCGTCCATCCAGACCTCGTATCCCTTTTCGCGGAACCGTGCGATCTCCCCCTGGAGGAACTTCTCATCATCGTTCATCGCGCCCTCTGTGACCTCGATGTTGAGCAAGGAACGCGCAACATCGTAGCGCAGACGGACATCCTCGACCGCCTGCACCATGTCCATCAGGCGGAAGTCTGCACGCGAGAGGTTCACCGAGACACGCAGGAGCTCCCACCCCGGCACATTGCGGCGCATCAGATCGATCGCCTGACAGACCTTCTCGATGATATAGAGGTCGAGCTGCGGCGAGAGGTGCGCGTCCTCCAGAACGGGCACAAAGATCCCGGGCGAGATCATACCGTGCACGGGATCCTTCCAGCGTGCGAGTGCCTCGAATCCGCAGATTTCACGCGTCATCGCACGGATCTCCGGCTGATAGTAGACCTCGATGTAGCCCTCGATCAGCGCCTCTTGGAAGCAGCGGATGATGTGACTACGGAAGTTCAGCGCCTCCTCCATCGATGGGTTGAACTCCGCCCACGTCGTATCGTAGGTGTTCTTGATGCTGTTGCAGGCGATCTTCGCGCGGTCCATGATGAGCGCGACATCCTTCACATCCTTCGACGGACGGTAGATGCCCGCCTTGACCTCCATCGGCAGCCCCAGATCATAGACGCGGATCCGCTCGTGAATGAACTGGATGCAGTCGCCGGGGTTCTCGATCTGCGTCGCCACAGCAAAGTGATCGTCGTTGAAGCGTGCGACGAGATTCCCCTCGAATGTCTCACGCAGAAGATCGGCGACGTAGCGCAGCAGACGGTTTCCCTGTTGAAAGCTGTACCGCTGATTAAAACTCTTGAAATTCTCAATATCGAAATAGATAAAAACCAGCGGCTCCGCCAATTCATCCTGCAAATGTTCCGACGCATGGCGCATAAACTGCATCATGTTGAGGAGTCCGGTCACCTGGCAGAGATCACACTCTCCGTACTTTTCCAACAAAATGAGCCCCCCATTTCCTTGCACAATCCCCCTCAGAAGGAGATTCGCGCAAACTCCTCAACCACATCGCGCAGACTCATGCCGCTCGTTCCACTGAGCAGCCCTCCGCGCTGTCCCGGTGCCGACTTCATCCGTGCGGTAATGACCTCGTAGAGATCATCCTCGATCGAGCCGGGGATCAGGTTCTCCCAACGGGACGGATCGTATGCCCGCTCCTGCACAGCGTTCTCCGGCCGTCCCGATACCTCCAGCTCTGCGAGGAACATGATCTGATGGCGCTGCGGGCTGATGTAGTAATGTTCCAGAAAATATTTTGCCGGGCGGGTCTTCCCATCCTCCGCCACAGTCTCCCCGCTGGTATTCTCCACGAGACGCACCCACGCGTCAATCATATACTCCTCACTGCTGTAGGGACGCAGCACCCAACGTGTATTGCGGACATCGAGATCGTAGATGAACCCACCGTCCGTAAAGAGCGTCTTGTAGCGTGATCCCCGATCGCGCCGTGCCCGCTCCCTCTTTTCCAAACGCGCTTTCGCCACAGCGGCACGCTTCTCCGCCTTGGCGGCGGCGACCGCATCCCTGCGCTCCTGCACAGCAGCGGCGCGTGCCGCCTTTTTCTCCGCCCGTGCCGCCTCCCGTGCCGATACCGCAGGTACGGCAGAGGGTGCAGCAGCGGGCGCATCGGACACAGGCGTACTCTCCACAGCACTGCCGTGTGCCGGTGTTTCCTCCGCCACAGGTTTGGTCTGCGCAGCGGGGGGCGCAGCCGGTGCCTTTTCCCGAGCTGCCGCCGCGTCCGCCTTTTCCTGCGCACGCGCGTTCATCCGCTGTGCGTGCGCTGCCGCACGCTCCGCCTGACGCTGTGCGCGCTCTGCCGCCTTTGCCGCACGCTCGGCATCCCGCACCGCCTGTCTCTGTGCCTCATCCGTCTGTGCCGCAGGCATCGCATAGGGGGCTGCCGCCTCCGCAAACGGTGCGGCCACAAGCAGCACGGTCAATGCGCCGAGTATCGATCCTTTCCATCGCTTCATTCCGTCATCCCCTTGTCGATCCAACTCCCTGTATCATCAGGCGGTGCGCTCCGCCGGTCGCTGTTATGAAAAACCGCATAGAAAATATACTCATACCTATGCTCACCGATTATGTTCGACACGGATCCCATAAATCCTCCATGGGAACGCAGAATTTATCCACATCTCTCCGACATCACGAATTATTTCCGCAATTCATCATTGCAATGGTTTTTGTTCCACCTGCCCCGACCGACGCGGATAGGTCTTCGGTGTCGGACGTTCCTTGCGTATGGAGAGAATCGCACGGACATCCGTCAGTCCCGGCAGCTGCACGGAACGTGCGGCGATTGCGCCGCCGCCGAGGATTCCTGCGGCGCGTTTCCCCTCCGCCATCTCCTCGGCATACGCGCGCCCCTTGAGCGCGAGCACCGTCCCGCCCGTGCGCACCAGCGGCATGGTGTACTCAAGGAGGACGGGCAGCCGCGCCACTGCACGGCTCACGGCGATATCATAGGTGGCGCGGTGTTCCTTCTGCCGCGCCGCCTCCTCCGCACGCGCGTGGATGCAGCGCGTATTCGTAAGCCCCATCGCCGCCGTAACATCAGTGAGAAACCTGACCCGTTTTTGCAGCGCATCCATGAGTGTCACGCGCAGGTGCGGCACATAGACCGCGAGCGGGATGCCGGGCAGCCCCGCCCCCGTGCCTACGTCGATGAGCGTGTGCGCCGCATCAAAGAGCACAGGATCGTACGCCGTCAGACTGTCGATGATGTGCTTGACCGCAACATCCTCGGGCGCGGTGAGCGCCGTGAGATTGACGTGCGCGTTCCGTTCGACGAGCATTTCATTGTAGCAGGAAAACTGATCGATCTGTGCTGCCGTCAGCGCAAGCCCGGCCGCAGCGGCACGCTCCTCCAAGATGTCCGCAAAAAAAGACATAGAGATCACCTCTTATCTTTTTCTCATTATAGAGTATATACATGGATTGGTCAATGGATTTCGCTTTTTTCTCCAACTTTTGTCCCAAACAGAAAATATAACTGTCCGTGAAATCGTTGGAAGGACGCAGAAATGCCCGCCCCCCCCACGTCATGTGGAGACGGGCATAGGTCTTTCATCCTATGTTTATTTATTGTTCACGAGAGGATCGCCCCCGAATCAGCACGAGTGCAACATCATTCACATTCGTTCCCGTAGGGCCTGTTATGATGAGCCCACCCACCGCGTTCAGTGCAGGATAGGCATCGTTCTCCGCAAGTGCCGCCGCCGCACTCTGCTGTGCACGCGCGAGGGCTGCCGTCGTCCCGCCGTCGACGTAGCCGCCCGCCGCATCCGTCGGACCGTCCGTTCCATCGCTTCCGACGCTGAACACGGCAACATTGTCAAGTCCTGCGATGCCGTCCGCCGCCGCGAGAGCGAGCTCCTGATTGCGCCCGCCGCGCCCCTTGCCCATGAGGCGCACGATGGTTTCGCCCCCCGCAATGTATGCCGTCGAAGCACGGTCTGCCGCGTGCGTCCGCGCGATGCACGCGAGGAACCGCCCCGCCGCACGCGCCTCCAGATCGAGCCGGTCGGTGAGAAGAACGGGCGCGTAGCCGCGCCGCTCTGCCGCCGCAGCAGCCGCCGCGCACAGCTCGCGCACACTGCCTGTGATCTGCGCCTCCACATTCGGCAGGGAGGACGGCAGGGGCGTGTCGAGGAGCTTCGCCGCTTCGGACGAAAGGCGGAGATGATATTTTTCCACAATCCCGTGCGCGTCTGCCGCCGTCGACGCATCGGGGTGCGCGGGGCCTGAAGCGATCATATCGAGCGGGTCACCGAGGATGTCGCTGAGCACGATGGAAAAGACGTGTGCGGGGGCGCAGTGCGCCGCGAACCTGCCGCCCTTGACCGCGCTCATACGCTTGCGGATCGTGTTCATCTCCACGATGTCCGCGCCCGAGGCGAGCAGCTGCTCCGTGAGAGACGTGATCTCTGCGGCGGGGATCAGCGGTTTTTCAAAGAGCGCACTGCCGCCGCCCGATAGCAGAAAGAGCACGGTGTCCTCCGCCGTGAGATGCTCCGTCAGCCGCAGAGCCTCCTCCGTCGCCGCAAACGAGTTCGCATCGGGCACGGGATGTCCCGCCTCCATGCAGGTGACGCGCGGAATCGTGCCCATGACGTGATCGTATTTCGTAATCACAACGCCGCAGTCGATGCGCTCCCCGAGCGCGTCCGCCGCCGCTCGCGCCATCTGCCACGCCGCCTTGCCCACCGCGACGAGCACGATCCGCCCGCTGCCGAACGTGTACCCCGCGAGTGCACGCCGCACCGCCGCATCCGGCAATATCGCAGCAAAACTTTCCTTTATAATACCGTCCGCATCCTGACGCAGATTCATGATGATCTCTCCTTTTTGCAATCATTTCCCCTATCATAGCGTATTCACGCTTGTCAAAAGCGCAGCCGCCTGTTATAATAGGTGTAGAAAGAAACGTCCTATGACGGCATCTTTCCAAACTTGCTCAGTTATTTTTCAAATAACCGCTCACTTGGCAGAGTGGGCGGTTACTTTTTTGCTATCGCGAGAATGTAGCCTGTGGCGACGACCAAAAACAGGATCGCGTCAACTTCTGTCATGCTCACTCACCCCCTTTCGGGGGAAAGATACCGCCGCAGGATTGCTCCTGCCCAGGACGTTTCAATCACAGTATACTATGCTCAGCGAATAAACACAAACAAATCTTCGCCCGTGGAGATATTCCATCCACGGGCTTTTTTTACCGAATGTCCCCTCAGTTCACAACATTCGTCGGCTTGCCTTTCATAAACGCACGTACGTTGTCCGCCGTCATCTGCATGATGCGCTCGCGCGCCTCCTTCGTTGCCCACGAGATATGCGGCGTGATGATGCAGTTCGGTGCGTGCAGGAGTGGGTTCTCTGCCGCAATCGGCTCGATCGATGCAACGTCAACTGCCGCATAGGCGACCTTGCCGCGCGTGAGTGCCGCCGCCAGATCCTCCTCCACGATGAGCTGTCCGCGCCCGTTGTTGATGATGATGACACCGTCCTTCATCTTTGCGATGTTCGCGGCGTTGATGATGCCATCGGTCTCGGGTGTGAGTGGACAGTGCAGGAAGATAAAGTCCGATTTCTGAAACAATGTGTCAAGCGGCACATAGTCCGCGAGCGCCCGTCCCTCCGCGCGTTCGGAGCGGCTGTAGGCGAGGACATGGACGTTCATCGCGGAGAGGATGCGTGCGACCGCCTGACCGATGCGCCCGAATCCGATGATGCCCGCCGTCTTGCCGCTCACCTCGATGAGGGGTTTCTGCCAGTAGCAAAAGTCAATGCTCCGCGTCCATTCGCCCGCGTGTACGGAGCGGTCATGATGCCCCACCTGCGAGCACGCCTCAAGGAGCAGGGCGATTGCATACTGCGCGACATTGTCCGTCCCATAGACAGGTACGTTCATAACGGGGATGTCCTTCGTCCGCGCATATGCGGTGTCCACGACATTGTAGCCCGTCGCGAGTACGGCGATGGCACGGAGGTTCGGGCAGGCATCGATCACGGCACGCGTGATCGGCGTCTTGTTCGTGACGGCGATCTCCGCGTCGCCGATGCGCTCGGCTGTCAGCAGCGACTCCGTGAGCGCGGTGCGGTCATAGATCGTCAGCTCTCCGAGCGTCTCAAGGGGCGACCAGCTGATGTCCCCCGGATTTTCGGCATAGCCGTCAAGTACCACTATTTTCATCGTATTTCCTCCTGTCGGCGGTTCCTATGATTATTTTCAGATATGATGAGGATGCCTTGCATTGCACCTAAGCGAACCCTAGTGAAGCAAGTGAGTAAAGTATGCGTTCTGCCCCCGGCATACTTCTTTCGTTCAAGCGCGGTGCTTCCCTAAACGTCTGCTCCATCATCCTTCTTTTCCCAATTTTACACGAATTCTGCCGATAATGAAAGACTTTTTCCGCGTTTCCACCGGCAAACCATACGGAAAAGGACTTTTGACAGAGGCGCGATAACTTCCTATAATCATAGAGCCAAACACATATAATGAAAGATCATCAAAGGAGACACTATGACGCGCGAAACACCACAACACGGCGAGATCTGGCGGCACTTCAAGGGCAATCTCTACCGCATCGAGACCGTAGCAGAGCACACGGAGACGGGCGAGCGGCTCGTCATCTATCAGGCACTCTACGGGACGTACGGCATCTATGCCCGCCCTCTTGCGATGTTCCTGAGCGAGGTTGACCGTATGAAATATCCCGACGCGCCGCAGAAATATCGGTTTGAGAAACTTCATCCATAACGCCGCGCCGCAAACGTCTCCCAACGCCGGACGACAGCCTTCCAGCGTTGGGGGTTTTTTGATGAAAATAACCCCTACAATATATACAGATTCATGTAAAATAACCGGTGTTTATGGTTTTAATGCGAAAGTTTCATGACTTTTTACCTAATTTTCAGAAGGAAAATACAAAGGGGAAAGAGAATTATAAGAATTCGTCGAAAGAAAGTCTCCGATGAGTTCAAGGAGACTAGCAGAATCGCTGATACCCGCAGCGATTTCAAACGAACTGTATGAATAGGAGATGTATTCATGGATGCAGCAATGCTGACACTGGCTGTTCTCGGAGTCGCGGCGTTCCTCTTCGCGACTGAGATCATCCCGCTCGCCGTTACGGCGATGGGCGCAGCGATCGCGCTCGGACTGTTGGGGGTGCTCACCCCCGCACAGGTTTTCTCGGGGTTATCCAACTCCACCGTCGTCCTCTTTGCCGGTATGTTCATCATCGGCGCGGCAATGTTCCAGACGGGACTCGCACAAAAAATCGGCATCGCGGTCGTCAAAAAATCGGGCAATGACGAGCGTGCATTAATGGCGGCACTGATGCTCATAACGATCATCCTCTCGTCCGTGTCCTCGAACACGGCGACGGTCGCCTGCCTCATGCCCGTCGTCATCCAGATCTGCGCCGCCGCGCGTCTGCCGGTTTCGCCGCAGCTCATGGCACTCGCCGTCGCAGCGAACGTCGGCGGTACGATCACGATGATCGGTACGCCGCCGAACATCCTCATGAGTGCGACGCTCGGCGCGAGCGGTCTCACGCCGTTCGGATTCTTCGAGTTCGCGTGGATCGGCATCCCGCTTTCGATCGTCGGCGTGATCTACATGCTGACCATCGGGCGCAAGCTCTGCCCGCGCAGACTCGTAGACAGCGAGGCATTCGCCAAGGAGGAGGAGGAGACAAAGGATCCGCGCAAGATGATGATCTGCGCGGCGATCCTCATCGGCGTTGTCATCGCCATGGTGCTCGAAAAGCAGATCAATGTCCCCATGCAGACCTCCGCCATCATCGGCGGTCTCCTCTGCGTCCTCACGGGCTGCCTCACGGAGAAGCAGGCATATCAGGGCGTGGACTGGACGACCATCTTCCTCTTCGCGGGTATGCTCCCGCTCGCCAGTGCCATGGATCACAGCGGCGCGGGCAAGCTCATCGCAGACTTCGTCGTGGGGCTGATCGGCAGCCATCCTGCGCCGATGGTGATTGTCGCGGCAATGTTCGTCCTCTCCTGCGGTCTCACGCAGTTCATGTCGAACACGGCGGCGGCTGCACTCCTCGCGCCGATTGCGATCTCCATCGCCCAGACCATCGGTGTTTCGCCGTACCCTGTCGTCATGGCAATCGGCATCGCGGCATCCTGCGCGTTCACGACCCCCGTCGCGACCCCGCCGAACACCCTCGTCCTCGGCCCCGGGCAGTTCCGCTTCATGGACTATGTCAAGGTCGGCGTTCCGCTCGTCATTGTCTCGCTGATCGTCTGCCTGGTCGTCATCCCGCTTGTCTGGCCGTTCTAACGAATCGCTGAAACAATGATATACGATAGATAAACGGCGGCAGGAGCATCGCTCCGCATCGTGCACGACCGTGAACAATACGAACTGAAAAGTAAGACCGTTCATCAATGACAGGTGTATCATCCGATATGCCTGTCATTTCATTGTGCATCCATGAGGAGAGATCTACCATGAAAAAAGAAGAAATGCTTCAACATCTGAAGGCACTCGATCCCGCCATCTTTACCCTGCTGCAGGACGAGATCCGCCGCCAGCGCTGCACACTCTCACTGATCCCGACGGTCAACGCCATGTCTCCGCTCGCCGCCTTCCTCGAGGGGAGCGCACTCGCGAACAGCACGCTCGAGACGTACACTGCGGCGCATACATCCTCCATCGAGGAGCTGGTGCGCACGCGCGCACAGGATCTGTTCGGCAGCGAGCACGCCATCGTGCGCCTCGGGAGCATCGCCGCCGCCTCGCGCGTCGCCTTTCTCGCACTGCTGCAGCCGGGCGATACCGTCCTCTCCTTTAACCGCAGGAAGGAGGAGCACTGCGCGGGACTGAACTATCATTTTGAGAGCTTCGGCATCGACCCCGTCGCACAGCGCGTGGACTGGGACGAGGTCATGCAGCTCGCCGCGCGCGTGCGCCCGCGCCTCATCATCTTCTCCCCCGTCAGCTATCCGTGCATACCGAACTACGAACGGCTCACCGAAGTCGCGCGTGCCGTGGGCGCCTATCTCTGGGTGGACATCGGACAGTGTGTCGGGCTCGTCGCGGCGGGGCTCATCCCCTCGCCCGTCGCGTGCGCCGATGTCGTGAGTTTCCCGACGAACGATGCCCTCCGCGGACCGGACGGCGCCATCCTGCTCTGCAAAAAGGAGCTCGCCGCACGCATGGATGCCGCCGTCGCCAATACAGGACACAGCTCCCTGCACATGAACCATCTCGCCGCCCTCGGCTTTGCCCTGCACGCGGCCGCACAGCCGAAGTTCCGCGCCTATGGCGAGCAGGTACTCGCCTCTGCCGCTGCGCTCGCCGCCGCTCTTCGGGAACGCGGCATCGACCTCCTCGCGGGCGGTACCGAGACCCATCTCCTCCTCGCCGCTCCTGCGGCGGGCGTTGACATCACGGAGGCGGCACACAGCCTCGGACGCATCGGCATCTATGTGAAGCTCGATCGGATCCCGACCATGCGGTCCGAGATCCTGCTCTCGGCACTCCGGCTCTCGACGATGGGTGCAGTCACACGGGGCCTGACAGCGGCAGATATGGCACTCCTCGCCGATGTACTCGCGTGCGTGCTCAGTGGAAAATGCACGGATCGCGAGGAGGACAGGCTGCGCATGGCAGTCGCCAAGCTCCTCATGGACAAGCCCATCTTCTCCGAAGCGTGGATGAACGAGGTCTCTGTACACGTCGCCGCCCCCCCGGACAGCGTCCATGACCATGCTGCACGCGAGCGTATGTCCATCCTCAAGAATTTGCTCAAGTAACGCTCCTTCGGCTCCCGTATGAAAGCGCCATGTTCATGCGGGAGTTTTTTATTGTGGGTGATGCAGGATCGCTTTATGGTTTACAACATAAAATATTCAGAAACGTCAACAAATGAGTGACCTGCGCAGCACAATATGGTATACTAAGAAAACAACATTAACGAAATGGGGAAACGGCTCCCATTTTACGGAAGAGGAGAATGATCCATGAAACGCGAAGAAGTCGTCAGCCACCTGAAGACATTTGACCCCGAGATCTACAACCTGCTTGAGGAGGAGCGCGAACGCCAGCGGTATACCCTCTCCCTCATGCCGAACATGAACGCCATGTCGCCATTCGCGAAATACCTCGAGGGCAGCATTCTGACGAACAGCATCTTTGACCGGAGGGACGATACCCCGACGGGCGGGCTGCACCTTGCCGGAATCGTCCGCCAGCGCGCCATGGATCTCTTTCGCTGCGACCACGCCATCGTCCGCCTCGGCAACATCGTCGCCGCCTCGCGCGTCGTCTTCCAGGCGCTCCTGGAGCCGGGCGACACCGTCCTCTCCTTCAACCTCAGGAAAAAGGACCACGTCGCGGGTCTCTCGTACAAATTCGAGAACTACGGCATCGAGCCGGGCACGCAGCAGATCGACTGGGGTGCGGTGCGTGCGCAGGCGGAGCGCGTAAAGCCGCGTCTCATCATCTTCTCCCCCGTCAGCTATCCGCGCACGATCGACTACCAGATCCTCTTTGAGATCGCGCAGAGCGTTGATGCCTACTTCTGGGTTGACATCAGCCAGTGCGTCGGGCTCGTCGCCTCAAAGCTCATCCCATCGCCCGTGCCGCTTGCCGATGTCGTCACATTCTCCACGCGCGACTCGCTGCGCGGTCCTGACGGTGCCGTCCTGCTCACGAAGCAGGATCTCGCGGCACGCATGGATACCGCCGTCATCAACACGGGGCATGAGGCACTGCACATGAACCACCTCGCCGCGCTCGGTGTCGTCCTGCGCGAGGCGGGCAGCGAGAGCTACCGCACCTATGCCGAGCAGGTCGTACGGAACGCGCAGGTGCTCGCACGCACGCTCGCCGACCACGGGGCATCCGTCCTCTGCGGCGGCACGGACACGCACCTCGTCCTCGCCTCCACCGCCGCCGGCATCGATATGCGCGAGGCGGTCAAGGCGATCGGGCGCATGGGCATCCGCGTCAAACCCGACAGCGTGCCCACCATGACCTCCGGGCTGTACCTCCACGCCCTGCGCCTTTCGACCTCGAGCCTGACCACGCGCGGCATGGCAGAGCAGGACATTGCCTACATCGGTTCGCTGCTCGCCAGGCCGCTCACCACCATCCTCTCCCCCGAGGAGATCGAAAAGACCCGTCAGGAGATCACCGCCTTCGTCAAGGACGCGCCCATCTTCGATGACGAGTGGGTCGGCGACTCCGAGGAGTGAACATTTGCATATATGGCATAGAACCGCGCCCCTC